>JAGXLO010000130.1 GCA_018334695.1 Candidatus Cloacimonadota bacterium | reverse complement strand
GGGGTCGGCTCATTTTTCGTTTAAAATTTAAAATTGATAATTAAAAAAGGAGATGTAAGATGATAATAAAAATTCTCGGTACAGGTTGCCCAAAATGTAAGAAATTAGAAACTTCTGCCAAAAAAGCTGTGCAAGATGCAGATGTTGATGCCACTGTTGAAAAGGTAACAGATGTGAATAAAATTATGGATTACGGAGTTATGATGACACCCGCTCTGGTTATAGATGAAGAAGTTGTATCAGCGGGTAGAGTTCTTTCACCTAAGAAGATCGTAGAACTTTTAAACAAATAAAGGAGATTTTATGACTGAATGTTGTTGCGGAAATGAAGGAGTTAGATTACTATATTCCTGTTCAGGCGGAGCAGATGTGGGTGCTCTTTCGGATAGAATTGCTCGTAGACTAGCAAAAGAAGGATTTGGAAAAATGAGCTGTCTGGCAGGCATAGGAGCGGATATTTCAGGGTTCATTGCTTCTGCCAAAGATGCCGAGTGTAATATAACTATCGACGGTTGTCCGATGCGATGCGCTGCTAAGAATTTTGAAAAGCGAGGAATTAAACCGCTTTCCTTTGTTCTAACCGAAATGGGCTTTGAAAAAGGAAAAACTGAAGTAAAAAATGAAAATATTGAAGCACCTTTGAAAATTTTAAGAAAAAAATTAAACAAGATATCAATAGATACTGCAGAGAAGAAGTGTAACTGTTGTTAATCATCTATAAAACAATTATTTCTAAGGAGTTTACAATATGAAGAATAATTTTAGCAAAATCTTGATAATAGTCATTTTGATAATTGTCGTGGCTGTGGTTATTATCCTCAAGAACCAACCAGAAGAAACGGAAAAGGAAACTAAACTAAGTTCTGGCGAGGAAACGGTCGAGGTTCTTCCGCAAACCAGAACAGACTCGATTTTATCGGGAAAAAAGAAGGATAGCAAACCTGTAACAGAAACAAAAGAACAAACAAGAACAAGCAAGGATGAAACACAAACCAAGAAACAGGAATCTCCGGCTGAGACAGAGAATACTGCTCAATCCCAAACGAATCAGGCACAAGGCAATGTGCTGGCTCTGGTAAATGGTGAAGAAATTACAAAATCCTATTTTGAAGAAAACTACAACAACCTGTCATCTCAACACAAAGATATGTTCAAGAATAACAAATACGGCTATCTGGATCAGCTTATCATAAAAGAACTACTGGTGCAGAAGGCGATTGAAAAGGAGTATTTGAAACAGAAAAGCTCAGATCAAACCACTGTGGATAGTGGCATTCAAAAACTGCTGGAGGAAGTAACTCAGAATATTGAGATTCCTGAACAAGAAATGCGGAAGTTTTATGAAGAAAATAAAAGTCAGATGCAAGGCGCTCCCTTTAATGAGGTAAAAAATAATATCCACAACTATCTGGCTCAGCAAAAACAGGGCGAATTTATCCAGGCTTATATCGAAGAATTAAAAGATTCGGCAGATATCATTCTTAATGAAAAATGGATTGAAGAACAGATTGCCGCTCGTCCTGAAAATCCTTTAACAAAAGTTCTGAATAACGGCTTACCCACTGTTCTGGATCTGGGTTCAGATTCTTGTGTTCCCTGCAAGATGATGAAACCGATCTTTGCTGAACTAGAAGAAGAATTAGAGGGAAAAGCTAATATTCTACTACTGGAAATAGCAGATTACCGTGGCATCGCCAACGAATATAATGTGAGAGTTATTCCCACTCAGATATTCTTCGATCAAAATGGTGAGCAGTACTGGCGACATGAAGGTTTCCTCTCCAAAGAAGATATTTTAAAGAAATTAAAAGAAACAGGAGCTGAGTTGTGATAGAATCAATTTTCATCTGGGCTACAAAAGCAATGGAAGGTTCTTTACTTATTTCACTTGGAGCTTCCTTTGTCTGGGGAATAATGAGTATTCTGCTCAGTCCCTGCCATCTGGCGAGCATTCCGCTTATCATCGGTTTTGTGAATGAACAAGGCAAGATCACGACCAAACGAGCTTTTAAAATTGCCCTTTTGTTTTCAGTAGGAATTCTTGTCACTATTGGACTGGTAGGTGTAGTTACAGCAGGCTTGGGACGTATGCTGGGCGATGTAGGCACATTGGGAAATTACCTTGTTGCCATAATCTTTTTTGTGGTGGGACTGCATCTTTTGGATGTAATCCCCATGCCATTTGTGGGGAAGGTCGGACAGCCCGGTTTCAAAAGGAAAGGACTGCTGGCAGCATTTGTATTAGGATTGCTTTTTGGAATTGCGCTTGGTCCCTGCACTTTTGCCTACATGATGCCAGTGCTGACGGTGGCTTTCCGAGTAGCTTCGACTCAGTTCTTACTGGCTGCACTGCTGGTACTACTCTACGGTATAGGGCACTGCTCAATCATAGTTCTGGCTGGAACCTTTACCGAAGTTGTACAAAAATATTTAAACTGGAATAAAAGATCTAAAGGTGCTGTGATAGTGAAAAGAATTTGCGGTGTACTGGTGATTTTTGGTGGCATTTATCTGATCTGGAGCGCCTAAACAATGTATGCCAATTTGATATACCTTACAGCTGAAGGATTTAGTTTTGACACAATATTATTGACAGTAATTACTTTGAAAAGGACTGAATAAAAAGAATAAGTTAAAGAGAAAAAATGGCAGAAAAAAGATGTGAGGGATGCGGCAAAATGGTTTCTGAAAATAAAATCCGCTTTATTCGGATCAGGTCTTGTTGCAGAACACGAAACATTCCTCTCTGCTCGGAATGCTGGCAGAAATATCATGGTAAAAAGCAGGAAAAAAAATGACAAAATTTCTATTCTTATGCACGGACGACAGTTGACACAGTCAGAAGGCGGAAGGATTTTTGAAATGATATAACGGTTTTGAAGTACTTACCGCCGGTTGAGAGACAAAATCAAAACAGAAATGAGAAAATTATTTAAGAATATTCAGGAGTAAAACAGTAAGCAAATTTTGTGAGATTACAGAAAAAAAGTAGAATCCGGAAAATATCTATAACCGCTGTTTTATTCGAGACAAATTTTAAAAAATAAAATAGGATATTAAAGGAGAGAAAAATATAATATGAACCGTAAACAGGATGCAGGTTTGGGATTTTTCGAAAAATATTTATCAATTTGGGTGATTGTCTGTATAATTTTGGGAATTATTATAGGAAAATTTTTACCGTCTATTCCTAATTTCTTAAACAAGTTGGAATATGCCCACGTTTCCATCCCTATAGCAGTTTTGATTTGGCTGATGATCTACCCTATGATGTTAAAAATTGATTTTAGTAGCATTGTCAATGCAACGAAGCAGCCACGAGGTTTAACGGTTACTCTTGTAACAAACTGGTTGATCAAGCCCTTTACAATGTTTTTGATTGCTTCGCTTTTCATCAAAGTAATTTTTAAACCGCTTATAGCTGCTGATCTGGCAAATGAATACGTAGCCGGTGCCATTTTATTGGGTGCTGCCCCTTGTACTGCTATGGTCTTCGTATGGAGCCATCTAACCAAAGGAGACCCAGCATATACATTGATCCAAGTTGCCATAAACGACCTCATAATCCTATTTGCTTTCACACCAATTGTAGCCTTGTTATTGGGTATAAGCGATATCGAGGTTCCGTACAATACACTATTTTTGTCTGTAGTATTATTTGTGGTAATCCCTTTCTTAGCCGGTTATCTTACTAGAAATCATATCATTAAAAAACATGGGTTAGATTATCTCAACAACAGATTTATTCCGAAATTTAAGAATATTACTGTTGGTGGATTACTACTCACTTTAATTATTATTTTTGCTTTCCAGGGAAATATTATTCTGGAAAATCCTTTCCATATTTTACTTATTGCGATTCCACTCAGCTTACAAACATTCTTTATTTTCAGTTTAGCCTATTTCTGGGCAAAATTGTGGAAAATAAAACATGATATTGCCGCACCGGCTGCTATGATTGGTGCCAGCAACTTCTTTGAACTGGCAGTTGCAGTATCTATTTCACTATTTGGGCTTGCCTCGGGAGCAACTTTGGCAACCGTGGTGGGTGTATTGGTGGAAGTTCCCCTCATGTTAAGTCTGGTAAAAATAGCTAATAAAACAACGCATTGGTTTCCAAAAAATTAATGGGAGTATTAAATGAAAAAAGTTTTATTTATTTGTACAGGTAATTCCTGCCGCAGCCAGATGGCAGAAGGATTCCTCAAGCAAAAAGAAAACTATGATGTTTATTCCGCCGGCACCAAACCGGCTTCTGAAGTTCAACCCAATGCCATAAAAGTCATGCAGGAAATTGGTATCGATATTTCGGATCAATATCCAAAATCAGTAGAGAAATTTCTCAAAGAGAATTTTGATTATGTGGTTACTGTTTGTGACCAGGCAAATGAAACCTGTCCCGTTTTTTTAGGAAAAACAAAACATCGATTACACACGGGTTTTGAGGACCCCTATGGTAAATCCATTGATTTTTATCGCAAGATCAGGGATGAGATAAAGGAAAGGGTGGAGGAAGTTTTTTAGGATTAAAAATTTTTTTAAACTATAATTTTTAGAAAATTATCCGAGAAATACAAATCTATTTGGAGTCGGCGAGTCCTCTCGCCGG
>JAGXLO010000129.1 GCA_018334695.1 Candidatus Cloacimonadota bacterium | reverse complement strand
TAGCTGGTGATGGAACTTCTGGTACAAGTACAGGTATGGCACCGGATGCAGAGATTATGTGTATGAAAGTAATGGATTCTAATGGTAGTGGATATGAATCTGATGTGTTTTCTGCCATACAATTTTCGATTAACAATGGAGCTGATGTCATTAGCATGTCTTTGGGCTGGTTGCATGCGTGGGGACCAAACAGAAGCCAATGGCGCAGTACAATGGATAATGTGCTAGCAGCTGGAATGATAGCTTCTGTGGCAGCCGGAAATGAAGGTGACCAGCAGTATATGTATCCTATTCCCGATAATGTAAGAACACCAGGTGATTGCCCACCTCCCTGGCTCCATCCGGATCAAACATTGACTGGTGGAACCTCTTCTGTAGTTTCAGTCGGAGCTACCAATAGTAGTGATAATATTGCCAGTTTTTCTGCCCACGGACCCGTAACTTGGGAAAATATAAATCCTTTTAATGATTATCCTTACAATCCTGAAATAGGACTTATAAGACCAGATGTTGTTGCTCCTGGTGTTAGCATAACCTCTCTTTGTCATTATAATAATACAGGTTATGTTGGTGGTTATTCCTGGAGTGGAACATCGATGGCAACACCCTGTGTATCAGGAATTATGGCACTTATGTTATCAAAAAATGATAATATTTGTGCAGCTGAAATAGATCAAACTCTGGAAGAAAATGCATATCATATCACTACGAATAAATCAAATACTTATGGTTCTGGTAGAGTTAAGGCTCTTGAATCCGTAAATGCTGTTCCCAGCCCCTCTCCGGTTTTCTTTGTCAATCCTACTCAAATTGATTTTGGCGAAGTAATAGTGGGAGAAGACTCTGTAGCGCAATTTACTATTCAAAACGAGGGTGGCGGAAACTTAAGTGGTTCTATTATTACTCCTCTGGACTTTAGTGTTTCTGAAGCTAACAAAAATCAGCCTAAAAATTCAATTGATTATAGTTTAGCAGGTGGTGAAAGTCAGGTTTATAATTTAACTTTTACCCCCACACAAGAAGTGACCTATGAAGATTCTGTCCAAATTACTCAGGTTCCATTTTTTAATCATTTTTTGGGTGTTACGGGTGTAGGAACCACTATAGCTTCAGTTGACGAAAATGTAGTTAATTATTCTGATATGAAATTTAATGTTTTCCCAAATCCTGTTAAAAATATCAGTAAAGTTGATTTTGGAATTCCCGTTAACTCAAGTGATGAAGCACTTCTGGAGATTTATAATACAAAAGGGCAGATTGTTAAGTCTTTATCAATTTCTGAAGGTAATACTCAAATTTCGATGAATAACTTGACATCAGGATTGTATTTTTATAAGCTAAATTTTCAAGATAAATATCTCACCAAAAAAGTAATCTTATTAAAAGATTAAAATTGTTAATCAGGCAAAGGAGAAAAAATGAAAAAAATTATCGCCTTATTGGTCCTAATGATTATCTCCACATCCCTTTTTGCTGCTTATCAAGTAGGTGATGTTGTAGATGATTTTACCTGGACTGATAATACAAGTACTACTCACTCGATCTATGATCTTATTGATAGTGAAAAGATCGTCCTCTTTTTCTGGGGCGGTCCTGGTTGAGGAGGCTGTGTATCGGCGGCGCCGCAACTACAGACATTATGGGAAGACTATAACCCCGGAGGACATGTGTATTTTCTATCAGAAAATGACTGGTCTTCATATGGTTGTACCTATTACTATTCATATGATATAGATCCCCTTTATGGAGCTTACGGTAATGGTTATATACCATATATAGCAGTTATCGGTGGTGGATATGAACTCCACGTAACTGGTAATGATGTTCCTACCACAGCTCAATTGGATGCAGCTATTGCATCTCTGGGACTTTTTGCTAATTTTGAGGCAAATATCCAGAATGGACCTGCTAATTTAGGAGTTAAATTTACCTCAACAGCTTCTGGTTCTCCTGATACCTGGGAATGGGATCTGGACGGAGATGGAGAAATCGATAGTACAGAAGAAAATCCCTACTTTCTTTATACTTCTGTCGGTACCTATGATGTTACTCTAACAATATGGCAGGATGATGAATCCAATACTTTAACTCAGGAAGATTTTGTTACAGTAACAGACGGTACCAACATATCCGGTCAGCTCTCCGGTGTATGGGATGCAGCTCATAGTCCTTATGTTATTACTGGAGATGTAAAAATTCCGGAAGGCAATCAACTTGATATTGAGGCTGGTACAATTGTTCAAACTAACAATGATAGTGAATTTAGAGTTGAAGGTAAATTGGTAGCAGACGCTTCGGGTAGAAGCCCCATTACTTTTACTTCTAATGATACCTGGAAAGGCATCAAATTTCTTGATACAAATGAGGAAAATGTAATTAATAATTGTCATATTACCAAAGCTACTCTCTGTGCGATAGAAGCTGATAATTCTACAGTTACAGTTACTAATAGCAGGATTTACGAAAATACTACTGATACCCAAAAAAGTACTGCTATTAACTTAATTGATTGTGATGAGGTAGTTATCGAAGAATGTATGATTGCCAACAATGAAAGTACCAGCTTCTGGGGTGGAATAGGATGTCATAATGCTGATCCCCTCATAAATCATAATATTGTAGTAAATAATACTGCAGGTTATGCTGGAGCTTTCCACTTTACAGATGATTCTGAGCCCGAACTAATAAATAATACTGTGGCTAATAACGAAGCTGGCTTTGCTGCTATGTGGTTTGCAAGCTGTTCACCCACTATTACAAATTGTATTGTGATTGATAGTGAGGATCCATTTGCAAACTTTGGAGGATCTCCAACGGTTACATACTCTTGCCTTTCAGGTGGTTATTCCGGAACAGGAAATATTGATGCTGATCCGCATTTTGCCGATCCTTCAGATGGAGATGGTGCAGCTTTTGACGGACTGAATGCAGATTGGAACTTAACCTCTGACTCTCCCTGTATAGATGCAGGTGATCCCAATTCACCTCAGGATCCCGACGGTACCAGAGCAGATATGGGCGCTCTTTACTATAATCAATTTGGAATTGACGATCCGCAAACCCAACCCGTTGTTCAACTTTTGCAAAACCATCCCAATCCGGTAAGAGAATCAACTACTTTTAATTATCACATAGTTAAAGGTGAGGACCAACCTGTAGAAATAGAAATTTACAATGTTCAAGGTCGTTTGGTTGATTACGTAACCGGAAACGATGGAAAAGCTGTCTGGAATCCAAAAGACATTCAAAGTGGAATCTATTTTTATCGATTAAGCAATAGTGATAAGACTGCATCTAAAAAATTACTGATAATCAAATAGATTTATTTTATAAGTAAATAGTATTGAGCTGAGAGGAAGGGACTGGTGTCCCGGCTGGTCTTCAAAACCAGTAGGGGGCGGATAAAACCGTCCGTGGCAGGTTCGATTCCTGCCCTCTCGGCCATTTTTAATTGCAAAGTAATTAAGGATTTATTAATATGCAGAAAGAAAAGATTATTAAAAGTTTAAAAGATATACCTGGCGTGGATAAAATTTTATTGATGCCGGAGATAAAAGCTTTGCTCTCCGAACATGGTCAAGAGATCGTGAAATATTCTATCAATAACATTCTAAAACACATCAGGAAAGATATTAGAGGAAAAAATAAATCCTGGAAAAAGTCTAAACTAATTTCGCAAATAAAAAACAGAATACAGTATTTGACAAATAAAAGCCTCAAACGAGTAATCAATGCTACGGGAGTAGTTCTGCATACAAATCTGGGGAGAGCACCTCTGGGAGAGAAAGTTCTGGAAGAATTAATACCAATAATTAAAGGCTATTGTAATCTGGAATTTGATCTTGAAACCGGAAATAGGGGGGATAGAAATGACCATATAACTGAATTAATTAAATATGTAACAGGAGCAGAAGCTGCTCTGGTTGTGAATAATAACGCAGCAGCTGTTTTACTTTCTCTGATGATATTTGCCAAAAATAATGAGGTAATTGTATCAAGAGGAGAACTGATAGAAATTGGCGGCTCCTTTCGTCTTCCTGATGTCATGAAAGCAAGTGGTGCTGTGATGAAGGAGGTTGGTACAACAAACAGAACTAAACTATCCGATTATCAAAATGCTATAACAGATAAAACGAGTATAATTTTCAAAGCCCATAAATCAAACTACTACATAAATGGATTTACCAAAGAAGTTCCTGTTTCTGAATTAACCCAGTTAGCCCATGGTAATGATCTCATAATGGTCTATGACGTAGGTTCAGGCTTGTTAAGGCGACCCAATAATGTAAATCTTTCCAAAGAACCAGCTATAAAAACTATTCTGGAAGAAGGGGCTGATATTGTCTGCTTTAGTGGTGATAAATTATTAGGCGGAACTCAATCTGGAATTATTGCTGGCAAAGAAAAATATGTTTCCGTACTGGCAAAAGCTCCATTATTTCGCGCCTTAAGAGTGGATAAATTAACCATTGCGGCTCTTTCCACTGTAATCAAATTTTATCTAAAAGAATCGAATTTAAAATATAACAAATTGTTTGAAATTTTGGAAACCCCTTTAAAGATTATTAAAGAAAAAGCGATTAAATTAAAAAAAATATTACAGGCTAAAGGTATAAAATCTTCCTCT
>JAGXLO010000040.1:2512-17645 GCA_018334695.1 Candidatus Cloacimonadota bacterium | reverse complement strand
GGAGCAAAATTATGCTCGAATCTATCACAAGCGAACAATGAGATGAGCAGCACAGATACAATAATTATTTGTATGATAATTTTTTTCATATTTATCCTTTATCTTAATAAATCATTAATTTCCTTTGGGCTCTATTATGACATAGGTTGGTAATCCCAAAACATCGAAATAATCAAGAACTTCTTTATTTGGAGATGCTTCTAAATCTTCTGCCTGATATTTAACAAGAATAAAATCATCCAGAGCGTTTTGTACGGATTTATTCTTAAATGTAGTGGCATCCATGGTAAGACAATTCTTACACCAGGTAGCCCAGAAATCAATTAAAACTGGTTTTTGTTCTTTCTTAGCCTTTTCCAGTCCGTCGATTATGAAAGGATTCCAATCTAATTTTTCAGCTTTTTTTACCTCGGCAGTTTCTTCTATTGCAGGAATCTCCTGATTTTTAGTCGAGAAAAGATGAATACCGGTATAAGCATAATATAAAGCGATTATTAGGATAATTACTCCAAAAACAACTTTTACCCATTTCATCCAATTACCTGGCTTGGGCAGTACAGATATCCCCGCCCCCACAAAGGGCCAGGGTAAAGCCATACCAAGTCCTAACAGGAAGGGAAGTAAAAGACCGGCAGGGTTTCCGGCTGAATAAAGAGTGATTGAATATAACAAGACCGAAATTAGAACAGGAGCTACACAGGCACCGGCAAGTATAGCAGCGATCACACCCAAAACAAATACTGTTATGTATTTACCTTTACCCTTCTTTTTTCCTGCCATTTTACGTGATTGATATTTACTGAAATCTATTGGTATAATATCAAACATAGCAAGTGACAATAAAACAAATATAACTGAGATTATTAGATTGAACCAGGGAGATGAATTGATAGCACCAAAACGAGAACCGGTAAGGATTACGATCAAACCTAATGTGCCGTAGGCTAACATCATTCCTATCCCATATAATCCACCAACTAAGAATCCTTTCCCTTTAGATTCTGCCTGAGTTCCAGCACCAAGGACTGCTATAGTAACAGGCACCATTGGTAGCACGCAAGGGGTAAGGTTGAGGGCAATACCTCCTACAATAATTAATAGTAAAATATACCAGAAATTCATCCCTATAAACCCATTTTGAGCAGAACTTTCCGAACTTTTTGCTTCTTGAACAAAAGAAATAAATTTTTTAGCATTTATGTAACCTGCCGCTGAATTCAAAACAACAAAATCATCTAATTTTTCTTTTATTTCAGGAAATGTTGCTTTATGCATATCAGCAGCTTTAGTTACTTTATCAGATTTCATTTCCGGCTTACCCGTAGCAGTTTTAGTATTCTTACTAAGCACAAGACTAAGTAAAAATTCCTTCTCCTGAGGAAAATGGCACGTTCCTCCATCTTCACATAACTGATATCCGGCAAAGACCTTAAACATTTTTTGTTCTGACCCGAAAACATCTGATAATTTAAAGCTCTTTTTGAGTTTTACCGTTCCCCTGTACTCAATGTAACCATCCTCACCTTTTTCACCTTTGGGATATATAGTTTTCCCAAATTCGATTCCATCTACTTCTTCTGTATCAAGATAAAAATAATCTTTTTGCAGTGTTTGGTGCATGCCATCCGGAATTTGATATGTAGCAATTACTGTTCCTTGTTTGCCGTCTTGTTCTATGGTAGCGTTTACAATATCTGCTTCTTTCTCCTCTTGACCCTGAGCAATTGACACTGAAAAAACTAGAAATAGAATACAAAGTGCAATTACTATTTTTGAATTTGACATAGCAATTCTCCATTTTATTATTATTGTTGGCTTTTTTATGATTTTCTAAATTAATGCAATCCAGAAATTATTTCATAAAAAGTTATTATAAAAAATATAAAAAAAATTCTTTAGGTCAAATAGGACAATTAATCGACAGTCAATTCTACATCTTCAGATGGCTCAGATATTATAACTGCACAATTTTTTAAATACTTTTTTGCTGCCATTTGGATATCTTCCGGAGTCACTTCCTTAAGATATCTTATGCTTTCTTGTAAATAATTATACCCCAAGCCAAGAGCACAATTTCTGGTCATGATTTTGGGCAAATGATTTATATTGAGGTAAGAAGAAATCATCTTTTTATGCTCATTAATAGCAGAATCGATCTCCTCTTGCAAAACTTTATCGGTTTTTAATTTTTCAATTTCATTTTTTAGAACTTTTAACAGTTCCTCCTTCTTGGCAGGGGAGGTTTGGCTTGAAATTCTAAAGAATCCATAGTTATTTGAATTTCCATGCTGAGAATAAGCAAAATAAGCCAGATCGTTTCCACCTCTCACTGCTTCATGCAGTCTTCCCCTGGAGCCACTAAGAATTCTGCTAATCACCTCGAAAGTATGAAAATACTTATCTCCAATGCTGGGAGCGGGAAAATTCAAGTCCATATTCACCTGTTCAAATTGATATTTATTTACAAAAAAGCTATCAATATCAGGTACTTGTAAATATTCCTCTTCTGCAATAATTTTTTTATCCGGTACAGATTTAAAAATATCTTCTGAATATCTTATTGCCTCTTTTTTACTCAAATCACCAAAAAAAGTAAAAGTAGCTTTTTGTGAATTAAAATATTTATCATAATATTTTCTGAGGCTATCCACAGTTAAATTTTGAATAATTTCCAATTTTGTCGAATCAGGTACACCTGCTCGTTCTCCCTTATACAAGACTGAGTTTCTAAATTGGATATGACGACTACGAGCACTGCTTAAAGAGTTTTTGTAATTAGCCTTTTGTGTTTGTTTTGCTAAACTCAATTCTGATTTTTCAAATGCAGGTTCTTCCAAAATGCTTTTTAATCTCTTTTTCAACTCAGGAAAATCTTTTTTTAGACATTTAAAATTTATAAATGTACCAATGTTATTTAAATCTACACCTAGGTTGGCTTGAGTATTTTCTTTCCATTCTGAGAAATCTAATGGTTTATAATCTTTTGACCCTTTGAACATTTGTTCTGCCATAAATGAAAGCACACCTACATTGCTTTTTGTTTCGTAATTAGATGAAATTGGCAGATAAAGATATCCGGTTATTATGGGTTTTGTTGTATTTTTTTTATATATCAGGGTGATATTGTCATCTATAATATATTTTTTTGCACTATCTATTTCTGCTTGTGCTAATTCCTGTTGCGATAGAATTTCCTTTTTACCTTTTGGAACAGCTGAATATATCACTCTATTCGCTGGTAATAAGTATTCCTGCAATGCCTGCTCAATATCTTCGACTTTAAGTGTTTTTAGTTGTTCTATTTGAGTTTCATAATAATCGGGAACACCGTAATAAATTATGCTCCAGCCTATGCGATTACATTCTTCTTGAACTCCGGGTGTTGCCAGAAGGTGATCCGCTCTGTATTGATTAATAACTTTTTCTATGTCCTTATCTTCTATGCCTTTATAAGCATATTTTTCTAATTCTGCATCAATTATTTTTACAATAGTGGTAATATCCTTTGTAGTAACTGGTTCAAAATAGATAGTAATTGTTCCTTCGGGAGAGGTTGGTTCATAATGGGCATAAGCATATATTTTATTTACCAGCTTTTCTTCTTCTACCAATTTATAGCGAATGGGTGATTTGCGATTTCCAAAAAGGATATCCAGAGCTGTATTAATCGCGAGTCCATCCACATAATCAGCTTCGGGTAAGATCGATGTGATAAAAGTTTGGGGTTGTTTTATATCAAATTCATAGACATATTCTATAGTGCCATTCCGTACTGCTTGAGACGGTAAATAAACTGGTTCAATCTGTTCTCTCTGGAAATCTTTGAATATATCCTCAATTTTTTTAATCATATTTGCAGCAACAAAGTCCCCTACTGCTACAAAAACCATATTATTGGGTGCATAGCGTTTATGATAATAATCAGCCAAATCTTCTCTGGATATAGTTTTAAAAAGATTTGTATAACCTATAACAGGATATCTTTTATTGGAATTGGGATAAATTAATTCTCTATACTTCTGATACATTTTTGAGCGAGGAGGAGTGGAACGATAAACAATTTCTTTTAGAATTACTTCTTTTTCTCTGGCTACTTCAGATGAATCAAAGGCACAAAATTGAAGTTGCTCTGAAATATTAGAAAGGGCTTTCTCCTTATATTTTTTGTCAGCTATAATATAATAAGCAGTAGCATTATAAGATGTATAAGCGTTTACAATTGCTCCCATCTGTTTACCCATTTGCTTATATTCTTCTTCAGTATGCTTTGTAGTAGTTCCACCTGCTACTACATGCTCGAGATAATGAGAAATTCCCTTACCTAAATATTTGCCCTCGTTGACAGCACCTGTTTTTACAAAACCAAAAAATCCAACGGATGTATTTAGATGATTCTCTTTTACAACGACCTCCATTCCGTTAGGTAATGTTTTGCGAATTAATTCATTACCGCATAATAAGCTTGCTGTAAGTAATATAACTGCGAATATTGCAAATATTTTCTTCATAATAACTCCTAAAAAAATTTGTCGAAATTTACGTAATCTATTATTTATTGTAAAGGAATTCAGTATATATAAAAAAGAAGCCACACATTGTGTGACTTCTTAAGAGAATAAGTTTATATCTCCAAATTTATTTGACCATAATCATTTTTCTTGTTTTGGAAGAGTGGTTTTTACCAACCAGCTTATACATATATATTCCACTTCCAACTTTATTACCAAATTTATCTTCACCATTCCATACTGTCTGATAATTATTTAAATTTTCTGCTCTATTCAAAGAAAGGGTAGTAACATGTTGTCCTTTGATATTAAATATTTCTATACGGGGATTTATCATATCAATTTTATTAGTAAAAGATATATTTGTGGAATAGCAAAATGGATTGGGATAATTTTGGTGAAGTATTACTAATTCTTGTTGTTGCGAATCATTGTTAACGCCTTGCGGAGTTTCTATACCACCAGAAAAGCAATAGACTGCACCATCTCTTCCGCCTGCTATCATTTCCATAGAATTATCACCTACAATATCGGGAATTGATGCTATTGCGTCAACAGGAGTGCCAAAATCAATTGATTCGAGAACACTTCCATCAGTACCATCGAGGTAATAGCAAAAGTTTGTAGTATATGATGTACCAACAATAAGATCGTTTATTCCATCTCCACTAACATCACCGATTCTGTCTATATTCCAGGGCTGATCGGAAACATTGGTATTCCATATTGTACTGCCATCGTATCCATCTACAACCAAAGCGTAGGGACTATTTGAACTATGCCCAATTCCCACATCAGAATAGCCGTCATTATTTACATCATCCAAGATTGAAAATTTTGTAACAATTTGTCCGCCGGAGTTAGCACTCCAGATTTGATCACCATTTGTGGGATCTATTGCGTAACATGGTCCGTTGCCATACATCTGGAAGTCACCAGCGATCACATCCTTAATTCCATCCCCGGTGATATCATCAAGTTGCTCCAGAGCCCAAACAGAACTACCGGGCATTACAAATTGCCACATTTCTGAACCTGTGGCTCCATCAATTCCATAAACACTTCCCACAGTTTCATTTAGATTGCTAGCTCCGCAAATAGCATCGGGAATATTATCTCCGTTAACATCTCTTATACCAATCGTGGAAAATTTTGCACCAGGTTTATAAAATTCCCAAATTGAATCTCCACTGTAAGCATCAAGGCAATATACCCTTTGTGGACCTGTATTATCTGCATCATTTCCCGTGGCTGCTAAAACATCAACATGTCCATCATCATTATAATCATAGCGGCAATTAACTTGATATACCCAACCACCGCCACCGTATTCGTGAGTATCATGTTTCCAGATAACATAGCCGGTTTTTCCGGAAAGCGCAATTATAGAGCGATCTCCACCGGTGGTAGCAATTATTACGTCATAATAGCCGTCATCATTTATATCTTTAATAATATCCAATCCGCGATAAGAAAAAACATTACCTGAATATACTTCTGTTTCCCATAATAAATCCGCAGTTCCACTGGAATTGCCATTTAAAGCTCTAACATAATTATCTTCTGAACATACAATTACATCAGCAACTCCATCTCCAGTTAAATCCGGAATAGGTTTGATTGCTTTAGGACTATTGTCCCAGCTCGTAGTGATTAAATAATTCCAGAGCGTCATTCCTATTTCATACTCTACATCATCAGAATACCCTGTAACAGTTGCTTCTTCTGTATCACCGGTTATAGTATTGCTTTCCAGATAAATTGTTTCATCATAATTTATTGGTTGAGAAGGCGAAAACCAAACTTTTACAAACTCTGTATCAAGTATACCCACATTCATGGGAAAATTAATATCGGGATTCAAATATAAGTCATCAGAAGTTGTATAAATCGAATCCACTACCAGAAGTTCATCACCTGCATTGTGAACAGGCATATCCCAGGCATTAGTGGAATTTAGACGAACTAAGCCATAAGCATGAGTGGAATCGGGTAAATTTAGATATGGACCGTCAACCACAGCATCTCCGTAAAGATCGACATAAACCTCAGGATTGAGAAGGTCGCTATTAAATATTGTGGCAATACAATCTAATTCACCTATTTCGTCCGGTTGAAATATGATCGGGATCGAATGAGATCCGGAAGCACTTATAGTATCAGGAAAAGTCCAGTCGCAATAAAGAGGAGATACTGTGGGTGAGAATGTAATATCATCTATGATAAGATCACCGGTTCCCACATTATTTATAGTAAGATCCCATGAGGCAGAATCACCAACCACGACATTACCGAAGTCATGATTATCAACAGGTACAGATATTTCAGGTGTTCCTCCGCCACCAAGCTCAATTTTGAAAATACAGTGATCATAAGTTCCTTGAAGCTGAGCTACAAGATAAAGATAATCACCGTCCCAGGCAAGTCCACGAGGTCTTGTTGTAGGCACATCATAAGACCAGAGAACACTTCCGTGCTCCACATCATAAGCAGTGCACTTTTCCGGGTCACCGTCATTATCATCCATACTATTTACAATTGTAGTCGAATCAATAAAAGCAAGTCCCTGGGGTTGAGTTCCCACAGAGGTTAAGGAACTAACTATTGAGCCATCTGATGGATCGACTTTGTGAATATTTGGCTGTGTATTAGGATAGTAGATGCTTAGCCATAAGTAACCATCTTTCCAGGTCATACCGCCACTATAATCACCGCCGGGATTAGTAATTGTGGTGATAACATTACCCTGATCGTCTAATTTGTAAATATTATCATCTGCATTATAATCTCCTGATGCCCAGAAATAGGTGCCATCATAAGCAAGACCATGATTTGATTCGGGCGCTCCTGGAAAAGAGGATACAATTGAAGCATCTGAAGGGTCTAATTGATATATAGTACCATCAATATCATCAGCAACCCAGAGATAACCATCTCCATAGCTTAATCCATATGGATTATCAATTATTGTTGGATCAGGTTCCAGTATATCCACTATTGTCCAACCTCGCTGATTAAAATTTTGAGTAGCAAACATAATAATAGGCATGATTATGATAAATAAAATAGTAATTAATAAATGTCTTTTAATCATTTTACCAAGCCTTCCTTAAATTTTATTTATTACAATTTTTTATAATTATCAATCGCTGTCAAGAATAATTCCATATGGATTTATATGTCTCTTTATATTTTGTATGTAATTTTATCAAATTTTTAGCATAAAAAAAGATCCGAGAAAATCAACCCCCGGATCTTTAGTTTATTTGTAATTTAATTTATTTTCTTACGCATTCATCAAATGATTTATGTGTATTAAACCTGCTTAGTTTAAGTTTGCCAAAGAATGAATCAACAAATGAATACATTGCCGGAATTACCAATAAAGTAAGTAAAGTGGCAAAAGCAAGACCAAAAGCTATACTAACTGCCATAGGCTTCCACATCCTGATATCTTCCGAAGTAGATAAGATTATTGGCATAAAACCAGCTATAGTTGTAAAAGTAGTCATCAGAATAGGTCTTAACCTAATTGCACCTGCATTCAATAGTGAGTTCCATCTATCAGTGCCTTTGCATCTTTCTTCATTGATAAAATCTACTAGAATGAGTGAATCATTCACCACAATTCCCGCTAGAGCTACAACTGCTACTAAAGTATTAAATGAGAAGGGAAGACCGGTGATAACAAGACCAAAAATAACACCAATTGCTGTAAAAGGTATGGTTAGCATTACAATCAAGGGTTGTACATAGGAACCAAACTGGGTAGTTAAAATTGCAAATATCAGTATCACAGCTATTATAAATGCAACATATAGGGAATTATAGCTTTCACGTTGTTCTTCTGCCTGTCCACCGTATTCAATCTGATAACCAGGAAATCTCTGGGAAAAATTAGCCAATTTACCTTCAACGCCCTGTATTTTGTTACCCTGTAAAATAGTGGTAACTTCATTGGGACTTCTCATTTGGGTTTTTCCATTTTCCTGATATGTTGTTGTATTACCTGTAATGACAATAGAACGTTTTCCATCTCGGTGGTTTATTACAGAATATCCGGATGTTACAACAAAATCCACTACCTCTTTTATAGGTATTTTGGTTCCATATCTAGTAGTAACTTTTAGATTTTTCAAATCATCCATCCCATCAATTTGATCTTCTTTCACTCTTACAACAATATTCCATTCATCCAGTTCACCACCACGGTATTTTGACACAGTGGTCCCATAGGAAGCAGTATTTACTAAAGATGAGATTTGCTGCACGGTAATACCATAAATACCCAGTTTATCATTATCCGGTACTATTTGTATTTCCTCTTTTCCATCCTCAAGACTGGTCTCAATATCAGCTGTACCAGGAATATCTTCGATAACCCCTGCCAGGTAATCACCCAACTCTTCCAGCCTTTCTAAATTATCCCCCATAATTCTCAATTCTATATCTTCACCTGTAGGAGGTCCTCCCCTTGCTTCAGAAAATCTATAGGAATAAACACCAGGCAGATTTCTAAGAAAAGATCTAATTGAATTTTTTAATCTGGTAATATCATATTTCATCTTGTCTGCATCAACTAAATCAATTTTAATCTCTGCATTGGAAGTTGCAGTTTTACGTCTATGTCTTTCAGTAAATTGTCCAACTGTAGTAACAATAGCTTCAATATCCTCTTTCTCTTTCATATTATCAAGATAGGCTTCTATCTGTTTAGTTACATCATCTGTCTTTTCTAAGCTTGTACCTGTAGGTGTTTGTAAATTGATTTTAATTGTTTTTGGGACTCTATCAGGAAAAAATTGAAATTTTACTAACCCCATAGCTAAAGTTGACAAGGCAAGAATAAATAATATTATTGCTACTCCTACAGTTATCCAACGATATCTCAGTGTTTTCTTAGCGATTTTACGATAATTTTTAACTAACCAGTCATGTAATTTGTTAGGTTTTTGCTTGGCAGATTCTATGGTCTTTCTCCCGAATTCTGCTATATGAGATGGAAGGATAATAAGACATTCAAAAAGAGAACCAAACAAGGCAATTGCAACAACTTGAGGAAAAACTTTCATGAACTCGCCCATCGTACCCTTCATTAGCAACATAGGCAGGAATGCTGCTATGGTGGTGGTAACTGCTGCAATTACTGGCCACATTATGCGTTCTGCACCTCTGATTGCAGCTTCTTTTTTGTCCATCCCCTCTTCTCTATATCTATGTACATTTTCCAGAACGATAATGGCATCATCCACAACCATACCTGTAACAAGAATAAGCGCAAACAAACTTAGCATATTCAAGGTGATCCCTAACCAGTTCATGATGATAAAAGTTAAAAGGAAGGTAAATGGTATGCCCCAGGCAGCAAAAAGAGCATTACGCCAACCGATAAAAAGAAAAAGAACAATAAAAACAAGGATTACACCCAAAAGACCATTACTTCCAAGTGTATTTAAACTGTTTTTTACTTTAATTGAACCGTCATTTCTAATCTCCATTTGTAAGCCGGGTATTCTCTCTTCAAACTCTTCCACTTTCTGGCGAACATCCTCCATAACACTTATGATATTGCCCTCTTTTTTCTTAAATAAGTCCAGGTTTACTGCTTGACTTCCATTTAGCTTACCAATTGTTTCTACTTCTTCAAGAGTATCCCTAACAGTAGCAATATCCCTAATCCTGATCCCCTTACCTTTTTTATCCATACGTACTACAAGATCATTTATCTCGGTTAAATCATCAAATTCACCAACAGTTCTAATTAGCATCTCCACCTTACCATTTCTGATATCTCCACCGGGGAAATTAATATTCCGCATAGCTATTGCATTTTTTACGTCATTAAGAGTAATATTGTATTCATTTAATTTATTAATATCACTTTCAATCCATATCTCTCTATCTCTGGTTCCCAAAATATCAACTTTTGATATATATTCAATATCAAGGACTTCGGTCTTAAAGTCTTCTGCTATTTCACGAATGGAGTTTGCCGAAAAATCACCCCCAAGAGCTACAGTACACATTTCATTAACTTCTCGCATATTTAATCTAAGTAGGACAGGATCCTGTGCTTGTTCGGGTAACCCGGTAACTTTATCCATTTCTGTATTCAAATCATCCCAGGCTTGTTGAATATCAGCTGATGAAAGCATCTGAACGTAGATCGTAGCAATCCCTTCTTTGGCAGTAGATCGAATATAATCCAGATCATCCAAATCCTGAATTTCATCTTCAATTTTCTTTATTATAGTCTGTTCAATATCAGCAGGTGAAACTCCTCTGTAGCTAACCATAATGTAGAAGGCGCCAAATTCAATCTCTGGCATCTCTTCTTTGGGCATATTTATGAGAGTAAAAACCCCATAAATGAATACAACAATCATTATCATGTTCACAAGTACATTATTTTTTACTGAAAATTTTGGTAATGACATCAAATCTCCTGTTTTGAAAATTTATTTTAGATTAAAATTCATCTTTTATTTCTACAGATGTACCTTCGTTAAGGCTTTCTAAACCTTCCACTACCAGTAAATCTCCACTTTTCACACCGCTTTTGATAATTACACCCTGATTTATTTTCTTGCCCAGCTCCACCAGAACTTCAGTAGCTTTGTTATCTTCATCAACCAAATAAACTAATGACTCATCATATCTTTCTTTGATATTATTTAAAGAGGTATATATCACATCTTCATATGTTTTGTTAAGAATATAACCCTTTACTACCATACCCGGATAAAGGTCACCATTTGGATTTTCTAACTCAATTTCAATAGGATAATTTGCAGTTTGAGCAGAGGGTTTAATTCCAATGCCAGTAATAGTCCCTCTACATTCGCGATTCAAATTTTGCACTACAAGCTGAACACAATCTCCTTCTTTGATCTGAGCAATATCACTTTCACCAACCCCAGTTTTAATTATCAATCTTCTGGAATCAACCAAAGCACATACCGGCTGTCCGGCTGTGATCATTTCCCCTACTTCAATATGCATTTCTGTGATATAACCGGAAACAGGTGAAGTAAAATGGGAATTTTCCAGAGCTTTTTCTGCTACCCTAACGTTAGCTTTAGCACCCTCTCTCTGGGCTTTAGCGTTTTTGAAATTTGCTTTTGCCTGAAGATAATCATTTTTGGATATACTCTTTTCTGTATATAGCTCCTTAGAACTTTTCAAATTCATTTCAGCGGTTTCAAATGCAGCCTCAGCAGCAAGCAAACTTGCTTTAGCTTGCTCAAGACTATTTTTGTATTCCTCATTATCGATTGTACCTATGGACTCACCTTTTTCTACCCAGTCACCAAGTCTTTTATTCAATTTTACAATTTTACCATTTGTTTCACTAGAAAGAGTTATATCGGTTATTCCTTCCAGTGTGCCCACGATTTTCACAAATTCATTAATATCCTGTTTTTTTACTTTTTCTACAATTACAGGTACAATTTCCTGTTGTCCCTGCCCTCTAAAATCTCCGCTTCTACGTCCACAGCCAAAAAATATTGTGGAAATTATAATAAAGAAAAACAGTAGGCTACTTCTTCTAAATTTTTTATACATTTTATCTCCTATAGATTAATAATTTTTATTAATTTTGTAGTATCTTCTATGCCAAGCTGCTGTTGTAATGATGACCTTGACTTTAGAAAATCAAAAAACGAAGTAATATATTGATTTTTTGCTGAGAGCAACATGGTTTGTGTTGATAAAAGTTCATTGGCGCTAATTTGACCAAGTGAAAATCTTTTTTGCATCTGGTCATAAGTTTCTTGTGCTTGTTCAAGAGCTATCTCAGCAGAGTTTACTGTTTTAGCATAAGAAACCATATTGACAAATGATGATTTTGTTGCCAGTCTAATCCCATCTCGCACACTTTGATATTCATGTTTAGTTTTTTTAAGATTGTGCTTAGCCGCAGCAAGAGAAGTAGCATTATCAACTATGGGAAAGAGTGGCAGAGAAGCAGCAAAGGTTATTGAGCCTGAATCTTCATAATCATCCATAAAATCATATTTACTATAATTTTTGTTGTATGACAAATTTAAGGATGGCAAAAAGTTTCCGCCTGCCATAAGCACAGATTTTTTAGCAGTACTAAGCGATAGTTGTGAAATATTTATACCTGGATTTTTTTTGAAAGCAATACTACGTAAGTTATCGGCTTTGTCTTCAATTTTTTCTATTGATATAGTCTGAACCTTCTTCAACAGATCTTTATATTCATCAGGATTGATTTCTTGAATATTTTCAATGTTCTCGACTTGTAAATAATGACCCAGATCCATTAAGCTTGTATCATATAAATTCTGCATTTGTAGAAAATTGACTTCTTTACTTGATTTTTCTGATAGGATCTGTAAGTAATCAGCTCTTGACAAAATACCACTTTCATACTTTGTTTTTGCTATTTTTAAGTTTGTTTCTGAAGTCTTTAAATCCAGTTTAGCAATTTCCAGCAATTCTTTATTTTTCAGAACATTAAAATATTTTTCTTCTACATTTGAAATTGTCTGCAATTTTTGAGAACGAAAATTTTCTTCTTGTATATCTTCTACATTATTTTTTATCTGGGCATTTAGAAATATTTTACCACCTTGAAACAAAGGTTGGGTCACTGTGAAACCATAAGACTTGGAATTTTCTGCCGAAAGTCCGGAACTAAGAGTTTGCGTAGGTCGAAAAGTTGTGTAAGAGGCATTGGTCTGTAAAGAAGGTAAGAATTTGGTTAAGGAATTCCATTTATCTGCTCTGGCAGAAAGCATGTTTTCTTTTGCTGCAAGTAACTCAGGATTATTTTTTAATGCGATCTCTTTTGATTTTTCTAAAGTTAAATCAATTCCGTAAAGCTGTGATAAGAAAAGCGTTAGAACAATGCTGATTATAATTTTCTTCATAAATTTTCCTCCAAAAATGTTGAAGCATTTTCAGGCTTATTAGCTAATTTTATCAAATTTTCTATAGTTTTTATCTGAATAGCAAAAATTTGTTTTCCCATCTTGTTCAATGGTTCAAAATAAAATGGTAAATTTTTGAATATTCCATTTTTTATAGCGTTTTTTCTTTTTTCTTTCATCATTTCTTCATGTTTTTTAATCTGTTCCTTTTTCTTTTTCATGAGAGAGATAAATTCAGATTTTGTTATGTTATTTTCAATAAATCTAATTACAAGCCAGAATTCTTTCGCCTCAGGACAATATTCAAAGAAAAAAGTTCTAATTTGTTTCCTAAAATATTCTCGCCCTGCAGTAGTGATAGAATAAACTTTTTTGGGTGGACCTTCACTATCCAATTCATATTTACCTGTGAGATAATCCTCTTCCTCTAATCTTTTGAGCACTTTATAAATTGAAGCTTTTTTAATATCGGCAAGAGTCTCTAAACCAATATTCTCAAAAAATTTTAATAAATCATAGCCATGAATGGGCTTATGATTGATAATTCCTAATGCATATAATTCTAGTTTTGATATCATTTTATTAACTCCAATCTTAGGGGCAAAATTTTAGTACATCTAATTAGTGTCAAGTTTATTATTAAATTCTCATATAGTATATTTATCACTATCTGATTTTATACTACTAATATTAATTTTTTAATGAAAATATTATTCAATTTTATTCTAATTATAGAGATGAATTTTCAAAAATTTTCGTATGTTCATCATAAAAAATTTGACAGAAAATTTAATTTCTGTTTGATTTTGATAACAATATGACAGATTAAATAAAAAATCTGGTTAAAAAATATGATTGAATTAAAAGAAGGAATGTTAAATAGTAAAACTCAGCATATAGGTATGACAGGACTTCATAACCAGTTTACTTGTGCAGAACTAAAAAAAGTGTTAACGTCTAAATTAGGATACAATCATTTCTATTAAGACCGCTCCGATTCTTTTCATTAATGTGTTAACGTCAAAGTTAGGTAAAAATCTGTTAACTTAAAAATAAACAATTCCTTTTAGGAGGAAGAAATGAAACGCAAAATACTATTAACATTAACAATCTCGCTGCTATTTATTGCTACTGGTTTAATGGCAAAGATGACCACTGATCAGGCAAATGGCAGCATTTCTATTCCTGTGGACAAAGAATTATTGCATCCACAGTATCAACCAACGGATGAAGAGATTCATAGAGTAAATCCTTCTCCCAAAGCTTACAGAGATGCTCCCGAACCAGATCAGGAATCATATCTTATCTGGGAAGACAACTTTGAAGGTGAAGACGACATCTGGTACTACGGCACACCAACTTATATTTGGAATATTCCAGTAGAAGCTGAAGAATTTGGAACCAGATTTACCGCAAGACGTGCAGGTGCTCTCAAAGGCGCCTATTTTTATTGGTATACTGCCAGCGCCGGAGCAGAAGCTACCGTTCATGTTTACGAAGATGACGGAACTGGCTATCCCGGTACAGAAGTTGGTAATGTCACTGTAACACCCTCACCTGGTGGTTATAATTATGTTGATCTCACTTCCTTAGCTCACACTGTTAACACTATTGATGACTTCTTTATTACTTATTCTGTGCCTGCAGGTGATACTGTAACTGTTATTTCTGACGATGGAATTACTGGTGCAAACCGTTCTGTTGAAATACTTCCCGGTTCAGGTG
>JAGXLO010000040.1:0-1928 GCA_018334695.1 Candidatus Cloacimonadota bacterium | reverse complement strand
GGTACAAGCTGGGAATTCCTGGAAGATCCTGATTATCCCTATAATGTAACCATAGCTTATGCAGGTTTCTGGAACA
Organism: Candidatus Cloacimonadota bacterium; assembly: GCA_018334695.1. Taxonomy (GTDB): domain Bacteria; phylum Cloacimonadota; class Cloacimonadia; order JGIOTU-2; family JGIOTU-2; genus TCS60. Next base: position 1,852 of record JAGXLO010000040.1, on the reverse strand, counting down.
CCCATAATCCTGCTGACACTGTTTATTATCCTGGCTGGGGCGGAAACGCTGGTGGCTGGTTTGACTTTGGTGTAGATCTTGCTGATTATGTTGGTGAAACAGTAAAAATCCGTTACGCTCTAGCTTCTGATCCAGCTTCAGTAGCAGAAGGTTACTGGGTTGACAACGTAGAAGTAACAGCTGACGGAACACCAATATTTACTGATACTGATCAGGAAAATATGATACCTGCTGATCCAATTATTCCATTGGAAGAACTTGGATATAACTATGATACAACTGATGGTTTCGTTCAGGGTAGCACATTTGACGTAAGTGGTTATGCCGGTGAAGAAGTAGTCCTTTCTGTTGCCGTAAGATTAGATGACAACTATGATGGTGGCGACGGTGCCGGATTCTGGTTCGATAACGCCACAATTCTTGGCTCTAACTTACCACCTCATGATATGACTGCACTATTCCCTGTAATTTCCTATCCCACCACATCCGGTCACCTTATAGAAACCGGTTTGGTTTATGGAAACAAAGGAACAACTACAGAAGGTCCAGATCTTCGTGTTGACATCATGGACTTTGGTAATGACTTTGATTTCTATAAAAACGGTGCAGATATGATAGGTACTGGTGAATACGCTTTTACCTGGCTTCAAGATCTTGGTGAACCCAGACCAAGTGCTGGAACTTATGATTTCAAAGGCTGGACAGAAGTTGGCGGAGATGACGACCCAACTAATGACACCACTATGGTAACAGGAATTACTTATCACGAATGTGGAACCTTTGAACTAGGTTATAACTCCAGAATTTGGGATGAAACCTATTATACTTCAAGCAAATGTGGTACTTATTTCACTCCATTTAGCGATGATGTACTTAATTCTTATACTATTGAAACTGTAAAAACAATGTTAATAAACTATGGTTCAACCGGAGATGAAGATCAAGAAACTATCCAGATTTATGAAGCTATAGACGATACCACACTTGGTGCTCTTATTTATGAAGAAACCTTTAATTATGTTGGTGCTGATGCCAACGCCTGGGAATGGGCAGAATTTGATCTTACTACACCACAAGAAGTTACAGGTGATTTCTTTGTAATTTTCAGTGGTGACTGGGTTGGAGCTGATCCTGGTGTAGGTGCCAGTTACTTCCCACTCTTCGATAACATGGTAAGACAATATACAGGTAGTGGTGCTTACACTATGCACACTGTAGTTCCAGATGGAGATAGCTGGGTACACTCATCCGGAGACCGTTTCATCAACACCGTTGGTACAGGTACTCTGGTAGGTGTAGATGACGATCCTGCTTCAGGCACTAAGTACAACCTATTCCCCAATCCTGTTTCCACAGATGCAACCTTTAGCTTTAGCCTTAAATCTCCTTCCAATGTTGAAATTTCAATCTACAACATCAAAGGACAAAAAGTTGAGACTATTGCCAGCGGCAGCATGAACGCCGGTGACCATAATATTGAATGGAATAATGATAAACTCTCAAATGGTATCTATTTCTACAAAATCAAAACAGAAAATTCCACAATCACTAACAAAATGGTTATCATGAAATAAATAGCGACTATCGCTGAATTATAGAGCCCTATTCCATTAACGGGATAGGGCTTTTCTTTTAAAAACAAAGAAGACATGAAAAAGACCAATTCACAGAAGCAAAGAGTTAAATCAATTGTATATGCAATAATTTTATTCATATTGCTAAATCCCCTATTTTTAACAACCAAACAACATCTTTTTTTCGCATACAAATTATTGATTATTCAAATATTCTCTTTGGCTATTATTATTTTATATGTAAAAAACAAAAATTCGAGATTCAATAAACATAATTC
>JAGXLO010000039.1 GCA_018334695.1 Candidatus Cloacimonadota bacterium | reverse complement strand
AGTATTTATGTGTATAAAATTTTCTATAAAGGAAAAGTGCTGCAAAAAATCCGACTAAATTGATAAAGAAGGTTAGGAAACTCTCCATTCTACCCATGAACAGATTGATGGAAAAAGGTGGTTTAAATCCGGCTGTATATACCATTTCCCCGCTGCCACCCATGATAATACGAAACAGCCACTCCCCACTGATTGCGGTCATTACAAGCAGGGCTGTATAGAAAAGATAAGTGGTAAGACTCTTGCTTAGTCGCTCCAGCAAGCCCAGTAAAAAGGCTGTAGCTAAAGCAATGATGAAAATAACTATTGGGTCTACCATTCTAATTCTCCGTGATCATCAATCTGCATGGAATTTTTCTCTTTGTGAAGTCTTACCACATATACTAGCATCAGAGCCGTAACTGCCAGACCAATCACAATAGCTGTTAATACCAAAACCGAAGGCACCGGGTCAACAACTTCCTGCAGTGCTTTTGCTTTATTTACCGCTTCATTCAATATTGGTGCTGTTTTGCCTTTAATATAACCAATTGATACCATAATAATATGAATGCCCGTATCGACAAGAGAGAAACCAAGCACAATCTTAACCATATTCTTGCGGGTGAGCATACCCCAAATACCAATAATTATCAGAACAAAACCCAAGCCGGTGATTAATTGCATAAAATACCTCAATCCCTTCGTAGATATTTAAGAATATTAACCAATTCCGAACCTACTTTTAAACCAATAAGAGAATAGATAAGAGGGATAGCTCCCGCACTAAAAAGTCGCCCGAACTTTCCCAGGGGCAATATGCTGTTATCCAAAAATCCAGCCGCCAAAATCAAGCCTAAGAGACCTAGTAAAACGTAGCCAAAGCCGGAGATGGACTCTGTAAGTGAAATCAAAAAATCTTTAAATTTATTTTTGGGACTAGCCAGGATATACACCAATATTCCGGAAGCAATTATCACACCACCCTGAAACCCACCACCTGGAGTAAGATGACCATTCGTAAAGACATAGATACCAAACATAATAATCAGGGGAAGTAAAACTTGAGTTCCTGTCTGTAAAATAGAAGAAGAGCTCCTTTTTTTTCTTTTACGCCATTTTTTTCGACTAAGGATAAAACCAATACCAGCTGTGGCAATAAACAAAACTGCAACTTCTCCCAGGGTATCCAAACCCCTGTAAGTAACAATTATAGCTGTAACTAAATTCTGTGCTCCTACTTCTTCCGGTCCGTCCTGTACATATTTTTGAGAAACATAGGAAAGTTGCTGAGTGGGAATAAAATCCAGTACCAGAGGTAGGCTGATATAGACGAATAAAGCCAGAGTGATAATTACAAAGATTCTTTTACCCATCTTTGCCACTCTTTCGCATTTTATTCAGGGCATAAAGAAAGACCACAGTGGTCAAACCGGAACCTATTGCCGCCTCTGTCATAGCTACATCAGGAGCTGCTAGCAGTAAATAAATTATACTGGCAAGTAAACTAACCACACCGGCACTAATTATGGCGGAAATCAGATTTTTACTGTAGATTGCCATGATGGCGGCTGCGATCATAACAAGGGATATAACAACAAGAATAACTAATTCCATCAGGGCTCCTTCCTGTCTTCATCCTTTGCCAGATCATCGCGTACAGTTTCTTCTGCCAGAGGAGTTTTTATGTAATGAGCAGCTCTTGCCAAAGCATGGGAGGAAAGAGGGTTAGTAAAAAGGATGAACAGAATAAGTATGATAATTTTTAGTGTAGGAACCACATCAGTATGCCCGATGGTAATGCCAATCAAAAAAAGCATTGTACCCAGAGTAGTGGCTTTAGTTCCAGCCTGAATACGATTAAACACATCCGGCATTCGAAACACTCCCAGAGCTCCCAGAAAAAGAAATATGGAGCCGATTAAGGTAATTATTGCTCCTACCAGCTGCATCACACTCCCCTTTCCAGATAACGAGCGATGGCTACAATGCCGACAAAACTTATAAGACCGTAAACTAAAGCAATATCAATATATATAGTTCTGCCACTCATACATGCTATACAGACTATAAGAGAAAGAGAGATAATAGTAAGTGAATCCAAAGCTACGACTCTATCTACTGCTTTTGGTCCCAGGATAAATCTTAAAAAAGCAAGAACCATTGCTGCCAAGGCAATGTAGGTAGCGATAGCGTAAATAATATCAGTCAAACATAACCTCCAGATACTTCTCGAACTTTCCTACTATGGCCCGGCTGGTTGCTTCGATACCTTCCGTGGTAACATTTATCCAGTGAATATAGAGAAATTTACCTTTTAGATCTACAGATAGAGTTCCCGGGGTAAGAGTGATGGAATTTGCCAGAATGGTTTTAGCAAAATCTGAGTTAAGATTGGTCTTTACTTTTACAATACCGGGAGTTATAGGCAGCTTGGGGCTGAGCACTCTTTGGGCAACATCCAGGTTAGATTTTATTAATTCTTTTAAAAAGACAAAAATGTAAATTAGTGAGTATAGTATGGATTTGGGATTGAGTTTAAATTGTGCCAGTATCTCGCCGTATTTACGAAAGATGCCCGAAATTAGAGCCACAATAACAGCTCCGGCAAGCAATGCCTGCCAATTCCAGGGATTCAGCAGAAGCCAGAAAATGTATAAAAAAATGAACAGAAACACAAAGCTTTTTATGTTTTTCATATTTAATTGATTTTCTTTTTTCTATAAAATTTTATATCTATTTTCCGTTTAGAAGGCTAATACCTGTCAAGTTTTGCTATTTTCACAATTGCTAGAAAAATAACTCTAAATAAAATTTTTAAAGTCTTTATAAAAATTGATTAAATTAATTTTAAATTGAGAAAAATGTTTCTTCAATTTTTATTCGTTGTTAAATACTTTCTCTATAAGATCTATCAGATCCTGATTATCAAAAGGTTTATGGATAAAACCAAAAGCTCCCATTTCTATTGCTTCTGCTCCATCTCTTGTATCCGAATCTGCAGTTATGATAATTACTTCTATATTTTTGTAGTGCTTCTTTATCTTTTGCAGCAATTTAAAACCATTCATTTTTGGAACATTTACATCTGTTACAACCACCTTAGGCTCTTCGTCTACTACTTTTGACCACCCATCCTCTCCGTTATGAGCAATCTGGGTAATATATCCCTGGAATTGTAGTATTTTTTCCAGTAACTGTGCCAGGTCTTTATTGTCTTCAACTATTAAGATCAAGTTCTTCATACTGTTCATCTTTCCTGTCTAAAATTTGTTCTCCGTTCAGGGGGAAGTGCACTTCAATCTCTGTCCCTACACCTTTTTCACCCTCAACGTTAATTTTTCCTTTATGTTCGTGAATAACCTTTTGTACCATGGACAAGCCCAGTCCCGAACCATCCTTTTTGGTTGTAAAAAAGGGATCAAATATTTTATCTTTTTCTTTTTGACTTATACCTATACCATTATCCTTAAACCTCAGACTAAGAAAATCATCATCACAATCGCAAGTTATTGTTATCTTACCTTCCTCTTCGCAGGCTTGAATGGCATTTAAAAGTATATTGATAAAGGCACTTTGCAGATAGATATGATCTCCCCAGATTTTGGGACAATCCTCTAAACCTTGCATTTTAACCTGAATATTATTACTACGCATCTTGCCTTTAAGAAGGGTCAATACGGTTTCCAGGAGATAGCTCAAATCTAATTTTTCCAGTTCTGCACTTCTTGGTTTGGCAAATTTACTTAAATTATCAACGGATACATTAGCTTTTTTTGTATTCTTTTTAATAATATCCAGATAATTATCAATTTCTTCCTCCAACTCATAATTGGATTGCAGCAATTGCACAGCTGCGTTTATACTTGTTAAGGGATTTTTGATCTCATGGGCAAAACCACCTGCCAGCTCTCCTATACCTGATAGAGTTTCTGCGTATATCATTTTTTGATCAGCCAGTTTTCTCTGAGTAATATCACGGATTATCATTAGTTTTGCCTCTTTCCCTTCGTATTCCACTTCTCTAAGACTTAACTCTACATTAATTTTACTTTCATCTTTTGTAATTAGAAATATCTCTTCTAATTTTGAGGATGTATTTTCTGAATCAAATTTTTTTTGAAATGAGCTATGGAATTTCTTCGGTATAAAATCAGTAAAAAGAGCATTTCCATATTTTTCAGGTTTGAATTGTAGCATCTTCTGAAATTTTTTATTAAACATCTTAATTCTGTTATTCTGTAAAATAATAATACCATCATTTGCTTTTTCTATAAGATCCCGATACTGACGACGGCTCTGTTCCAATTCTTTAGTGCGTAATTTTACTTCTTTTTCCAGTCTTTCTTTTACCCTATCCGCTATCTCATTTCTCATTTTTTCAATCTTATTTTCATATTTCAGCTGCTCGATCTGCTTTTCCTTCTTCTCATTTTCATATTTAGCTTCCAGTTCGGATATCTTTTCTTTAGTTTCTTTAGATTCAAGAGTCTCTTTGGTTTCTATAAATTTTTTATAGTATTTATAAGCGTTCTCAAAATCATTTTTTCTTTTATATAGATAAGCGGCTACTTTATAAAAATCTAACTTGATTTCTGGTGAATTTATTTCCTCAACCAAATCTATAACAGAAAGAAGGAGTTTTTCCCCTTTTTCATAGTCACTTTGCCTGGCATGGACTTTAGCAAGACAAATTTTTGCCCTCACTAAGATAGAATTGTCACCAATTTCCTCAAATATTGCAATTGACTTCTTATAGTATTTTTTTGCTTTATTAAAATTTTCCTTTTGCACATAAACTTCGCCCATATTCAAAGTTACAATTCCAATCATTTTGCTCAAATTCAGATTCTCTACAATTTTGAGAGCCTTTTTATAATACTCTAGGGCTTTTGTATATTCTTTTTGGTACAGATAAATCAGGGCAATATTATTTAATGAATTAGCCCGGCTACGTTCGTCTCCGATTTCTCTTTTTATTTTTTCGGATTCTTTATAGTATTCAAGTGCTTTATCGTAATTACCTAAAGTATAGTTAATGCATCCAATGTTATTCAAAGAATTAGCTATACCTGATTTTACTCCTAATTCTCTTTTAATTTCCAACGATTTAAGAAAATATTCCAAGCCATTTTTAAGATCTCCCAATTTTGTGTAGCTATTGCCAATATTATTCAAGGTTTTAGACTTAGCCACTTTATCACCCAGCTTGTTTGTCATTGTTAGTGATTTCAACCTTAGTTCCAGAGACTTCTCAAATTTGCCTAATTCATAGTAAACGTTACCCATAGCTTGATAGAGATGTCCCATTTTTTCAGTGTTATCAAACTTTTTAAATAAATACAAACTTAGACTACAATTAACCTTGCATTTATCGTATTTATTCAATCTGAAACATGCATTACCAATAAAATGCAGATTTGCAGCAACTTTAAACCAATCTTTCTTTTTGTAAAAAAAATTAAACGCTTTAGTAAACATATCAGTCGCTTTTTTGTATTGAGAGGTTAGAAAATAGTACTGACCTAACCCTTGATATATAACCCCTGTTTGATAAGAAGGTCGAATTTGCTTTGAAATTTTAAGAGCTTCTTCAAACTTTTTGCGGGCAGTCCCATATTTGTTTTGGTTATTTAAGATATGTCCCTTATATACTAATGATTTAACTATACCTTTTTTATTTTTGATCTCCTTATTTATCTGCATAGCTTTATCGGTGTAAGATATTGCTTTCTCCATTTCAGAAAAATCTCGATAAATTGAACCGATAATATTGGAGATTTGGGCTATTTTTGTTTGGGCACCATTTTTTTTGAATAAATTCAAGGAATTGTGCAATTGACTAATTGCGGCTTTTTTGTTTCCCATTCTTAAATATGCTTTAGAAATTTGAAAAGAAGTAGCAGCCCTTTCTTTATTTGTAAGATTAGAAAATTTCTGAGCTTCCTGGGCAAAATGTAAAGCCTTATGGGGATTTAAATCCTTATATAGATCTGATAGTTCAAGTTCAAGTTTGAACTTTTCTTTCCCTTCTTTTTTTGTTAATTCTTTTTCTTTTTTCTCTAATTTTGCTTTGTAGGCAGCAATAGCTTTATCAATTTGCTCTTTTGTTGGGATCTTCATAATTCCTTACCAAAAAAATTTAGGGATTAATATTTTTTAATCAATTTATAATGCGAATCACCAATTTATTAACAATCGATCTTACAAGCCTGACTTCTTACAGAATGGAACCATATGATTCTAGGTCAAACCTGGCTGTCAAATTATTCGTAATTTACATAATTGAAGAAAACCGGAGGAGGTTTATACAGATAATTTAAAATAATTTAATAAATTTAATTTTTAGAAGAGGCATATTAGATATTGTTATCCTTGGGCAATAATATTTATTTTGTAATTTCTGACGGAAATGTAACTTTTTTGTCAACTAATTGTCAACCATTTCTTAATTTTAATTGTCAACTAACATGTAGCTTTTGTAAGATAACTTTTTCTTATTTTTTTAGTAATGAACATGCTCACTTCATCATAATCATCTTCTTGAGATAAGTTTTTTCCTCTGTTTTTAACTGCAGGAAGTAGATGCCAGTATTGATATTTTGGGGATTCCACTGCATTTCAAACATACCACTTTCGCTATGTTCTTCCACTAGAGTTTCAACTAATCTTCCTTTTATATTATAAATTGAAAGTTTAACATGAGTCGGTTTTTTTATACTATATTTAATGGTCGTTATTCCTGTAGCAGGATTAGGAAAACACCCCTGCAAAAAAGTTTTGGCAACTTCTTCCTGTCCCGGAACTGAACACTCTCCCACCTCTACTTCTATATCCACAATTTGGCTGCCCACATTCGGGTCGGAGGTGAATTCAAGTTGACCTGTGAGTACTTCGCCCGGATTGTGATCTGAAGTATTAAGATAGACTGTTACTTCATCTGTATTACCTGCTTCCACAAAGCCCGAATCAGGAGAAAAAGTAAGCCAGTCAGTTAATTTGTTAATATCTCCAGACTTGTTAATATAGTTTTCAATAGAATTATTCCCCTTTTCGTTGTGACCAACAGGAGAGTTCTCTATGCAATCAATATAGTCAATTTTATTCTCACTGATGCGTTCCACATAGTAATTAAGAGAACCGGTGCCGTTATTCGCGACTGTTATGGGAACTGAAACAGGTTCATCTGGCTCAACAATCTCCTGGATTGTAATAGGCTGTATATTCATTGTTGGTTGTCCCAAAACCACATTCAATACAGTTGTAGAATCTTTCACTATTTCCACATCAACCACATTAAGGTTAGGATAGTCGTCTTTGCTAAAAGTAACATCATAAGTACCAGACACGATTGGATCTATTAAATATTCACCATCTTCATTTGTATATACCGGATTATATTTTGAGTAATTTGCTTGGACAGCAACCATTTCCAGGGGTTCACCCTCGCCATCTGTTACCACTCCCTCCAAAATTCCATAATCAGGTAGAACATTATATTTAAACCAAACAGAATATACATACCAGTAGCTTATGTTAAATGTATCACCACCATGGGAGCGGAATTTTATCTTTACTGTTTCGCCAGCGAACTGATCGGTATCAGTATAAACCCAATCCTGACCACCGGAAACTCCCCAATCATCATGTTCATCCAGATCCCATTGAAAGATCATGGTTTCAAGACTATCATGCCAGAGCCAGATCTCCATCTTCTCACCTGTATCGTCGGGGTAATCATCAATATACATATTTACGGTAAAATCAAAGATCAAAGATGTATCGGCAGGTAGAGTAAATTCTTCTGAAACCAGAGACATATCATAGTTAGGTGTGGAGGGAGACCAATTAAATCTAGCTGCTTGATAAGTAGCATCATGTTCCCAGTTATTGGGACTGGCAGGAATTTCATACCACTTACCTGTTATTGCCCAATCCTCCCAAAAATAATCTGGCATGTAACTGTTAGACCAGGCGCTGGCTGTATCGGAATTAGAAGGAATACTTTCCCCATCTCCATAAACAGCAGTTACCCAGTAGGTATAATCCCTACCGGGATAGACGATTTCATCGCTGTATTCTGTAACATTTGGTTCTACCGTATAAGTAAAAGTACTATCCCTATAGATATTATAACCCAGCAGAACAGTATCCCGGGAAGTGTTGTATGAATTCTTGCTCGAGCCATCCTGGCTTTGAATAAAAGTATTAGTAAAATCCGCTTCATCCCAGTCTAGGTAAATTTCCAAATATTGTCCTATTGCATGTAGATTAGTGGGTGGCGGACCGGAGTTGTTTATTTTGTCTGTAAATTCTTTCTCGTTTATTTGTAAATACTTAAAATCATTCCCTTTTTTGTTAGATGCAAATAAGAAGCAAATACAAATGAAGAAAATGATAATACTCAAAATTGTCTTCTTCATCATTCCTCCTAAAAATCCCGTTGGTTCGTAAATACTCAAACCTGAAATCCTGTCAAGGAAAAAATGGAAATTGGGTTTGAAGTGATGGGTTTAGGGGTTTAGGGTGTATATTATTCGTAGGTATTGGTTGGAATTTATAGGTATTAATTATCTGAGGAGAAATTTTAAATTTTTAATTTTAACTAATAGGTGGGTATTTGTAGGGATTAATTTTGGGGTGATGCGTATTCTGGTGCAAACTAACTGCAAACTAATTACCTATGATTTACTATTTCTGTAAATAATCATTTTTGATTATTAGTAGAATCAAACTGTTAAGGACGAATAATTCAATTGTATGATTAGAGGTGAATAGGTTCCAAGTAAAATATCAATTATTGCTACAGTTTCACCGCTTAAAAGTTAGCCAGAACCTTCTTTGCTTCTTCATAGCCCATTTCAAACAGATCATCTCTCTGATCAACCTCAACTCTATTATAATCGGCAAGGTCAGGTCTTATGTGCAAGTCGGCTTCTTCCGTTTGTAGTTGGGTGGCATTCTTGATGGTAAAATCAAAGGATCTCAATAAAACTTCCAGTATATTTTGCGGCTTTTTCTGAGCATGAATATCTGTTAAATCCACGGCTATAATATAATCAGCACCCATCTCTTTCACCGCTGAAATAGGAACGCTCTCCACAATACCACCATCTACCAGCAATCTATCATTTATCTCAACCGGAACAAATACTCCCGGAATACAGGTGCTGGCCATAGCTGCTTTATCCACTCTTCCCTCTTTTAGAACAACTTTTTCACCTGTGGTAATATCTGCTGCTACCATGGCTACGGGTATTTCGGCATCTTCCAAATTAACATCACCAATATGCTTTGCCAAAACTTTTTGTATCTTTTTGTTGGAGAGTAAACCCGAGTTGGATAAAGAGATGGCGGAAACATCCCACCAATTCAAGTCGTCCGTAATCTCCTTTATCTCCTGCCAATCCTTAGCAAAGGCAAATAAAGCCGCAATTATGGAACCGATACTGGTACCTGCAATATAATCAATTTTTATATCATGTTCTTCCAGTGCTTTTAATACTCCTATGTGCACTGCTCCCAGGACTGCTCCTCCACCCAGGGCTAAACCGATGTTCTTGTGTTTCTTCCAAAATTTCATAAAGGTTTTCCTCTCAAAATATTTTTTGTATAAATTAAGGATTACTGATTTTAAGCAAAGTAAATATTATAGGCAAATATTTTATACTTTTTTACCACTCATATCTACCTATGAAACCAAAATCTTTTCCTCTTAAGATGGGATATATAGCAAAATTCTGCTCCTCACAAGCACTAACTGATCCTACAGCCTGCTTGGCCACAAACCAGCCTAAAAATGCCTGTGAAAAATAGTGTTTATTATCATTGATACGGGAAAGGCCCGGTAATGTGGAAAGTATAAGAGAACTCCAGTAGATTCTCTTATCGCTGCCATGTAATTCTGCCATGGTCAAAAAAGGTACCGCCCCGATAAAAGCATGACCGCTGACACCGTTCTCATCGGCAAAGAAATCCCACTGGGAATTGCCGTCATCCTCACTTGGTCTGGAAGCACCGGTTGCTCTTTGGGTCAGGAGTAAGAATGGTGCTCCAACCAGATAAGCTCTGGAACTGTTCTCACCCCATTCGGCAATAGTGGATATAGTGGCTGACTTTGTAGGGATGTAACTCATGCTTGCTGTTAAGAGAGAAAAGGGAACAAGGTAATAACCTTCACCGAAAAACTTGAAGCCGCTTGAGACCTTATCTGTAAATGAGGTGCGACATTTTCTCTGATACCAGTTTTGTACATTTTGATCCCAGGAACTATTAGCAAACAGAGCCGCTCCGGAAAAGGATAATGCCAAAGGCAATAAGTTGTCCGAGGAATAAAAATAACTATAATCGGAGTGGATCCTCTGAAAAACCTCTGCTGCCGAATTAGCGTCTGCCGGCTGCAAGCATGTGAGCGAGCATAAGATCAGAAAAAATATAATAGATCTTTTATAACTAATTTGTAATATAGACATGATAATTTTTAATTTTGCTTTTATTCCAAGCTTTATAAATATTGGTGTCAAGAAAATATGGATTAATTTAGGCATAATTTAAGCATGACAGCAAATAAAGCTGTACTTTTCTGTGATTTTTTCCTTACCCGTTTCCTGCTTTATATAGTTGCGAGCTGCAGCCACTCCCCCAAACAATTAACTAACCTCTGCTTCCAGAAGTGCTGGCTTTTCTGATTTGCCGATTTATTGTTTTTGCTCGCAGCTGGATTTTGACTGTTGCTGGTTACCCCCTCAGGTCCTGCTGAAAAATTAGATTAAGATAAACGAAAATAGAGACACACAAAAATTGTTTTTAACTGCTAATAGCCCTTTATTTAGTCTAGATAATAGCTGTAATCGGCAAATAATTGCCGAAAATTCAGTAATTTGTTAACCTTTTTGACACTTTTTCTATAATTTAGAACAAATTTGGGCCTCACCTGCTAAGGCTAAATGCTCAGATTTAAGCAAAATCTGCCATCTTTTAGCAAATCCTACCCAGCTTAGACCGGCTAATAATAGGGAATAAGAGTTCCTCACCTCTATATATACCATAAAATTTTTCTTCTCGTAGCTGGATTTTGACTATTGCTGGTTACCCCCTCAGGTCCTGCTGAAAAATTATATCCAGTTCAACAGAAATAGAGACACACAAAAATTGTTTTTAACTGCTAATAGCCCTTTATTTAGTCTAGATAACAGCTGTCAATCGGCAAATAATTGCCGAAAATTCAGTAATTTGTTAACCTTTTTGACACTTTTTCTATAATTTAGAACAAATTTGGGCCTTGTCTGAGCACATTTTGCCTGCCCTATCTGCTCAAAATCAGACTAAATATCTTGCTAAAATCTTTGCTCAGAAGCTGGAATTCTTATTCTCTCGCCTAAACAAAAACAGTCAACCTTAAATTATCCTATTAATGTTGACATAGAAAGACAATTTGCCTACAATTTAGAACAGTATACTGCTCTGGTTATATATAATTTAAAGAGCTAGCCAATACCAAGTTAAACAACCTTTACTGGATTAATTTATGAATTTAGAACCACGTTTGTATTATTTAAAAGTAGCCCTGCCCACTCCTGAGCAAAGCAAAAAGGAGATAGAGCAAGAACTGAAATATTTGCTAAAACTTCTTAAAACTTTGCCTCTGACCCCCTACAACCAGCGCATTATAAAACTAAAACAAAGCTGGTGCCGGGCCTATGAAGACCATACTCGTTTTCGTTTTCTTCTACAGCAGAAGCAGTCGTATGCAAAACTTTATCTGGTACTGGATCAATTTTATACCAGTTTAAAATCGCAAAAAAGCCTCGATAATATTTTGCGTTCCACTGTAAAAGTTAAACAAGAACTAGCGAAAGCTCAATACAGTTCAATTCGGAAGAATCCAGAGTATGATAATCTCTGGCGGACCTTAACTGCTTTATATGAACTACACCATAAATTACTGAGACCCGGGACGGAGAAAACTGATAAAAGAAAAGCTCGCAAACTAAAACAAACTGCAGCTTCCAAAGATTCAGCTTGCACAAAAAATTTTATGAGCAGAAATAGAAGTAGATTCACAGCATCTCTGTTCAACCAAGCTGATATTGAAACTGACTACTTCGCTTTTCTGGAGAATATTGCTCTTGACCTACTCAACTATATTAAGCATAATAGAGATTTATTACAAGTTAAGCAAGATGCTGAATATATTGTGGAAGAAGCAAAGGGTAAATCAAACATAAATCCTTTTTTTATGTTCCTAACCTGGAATGCACAACCAGAGTGGTGGCTGCAAATTATCAATGAAAATGAAAATTATTTTTTCTACTGGCAACAGTTTAAGCGGCATCTGAAATATCACATTTTTTATCGAGATCAACTTGCTGCTGCTCACCCCAAGCCATACAAATCGAAACTGGTAGAAGTTTCCACTTTACGAGAGGTGGTACGCGTCAGAAAAAATCCTCCCCAGGATCACTCCTATCTGAGAATTCTGGAGGCAACCGCTCGTTATCTCAGTCAAGCTGACCAGAAAATATCAGCTAAGACTTTAAGGAGATGGATCAAGTATAATCGAAAGTTTTATCCAAAATTTAGTAAAATGAAAATTGCTGATGTTGTGAACAAACTGAGCCCGTATGACTGTATAGAATGGTTTGAAAATCTGAAATGGGTCGACAGCTACTTTGCGGGGAAACTCAAAAGTTCTTACAGGTTATAATAGAAATTTTTTTAGCAGCAAATAAGCATTAGATTTTTTTAGGGGTAATTCTGATGCTAAAAATGGCAAAACTGCTAACTTGCTTTCAGATAGTTGCTTAAGTTTGCAAAAAACCTGGTAAAAGGGTGGTACTTGCAAAAGTTGGAATGTCGAATATAATGTTGGTATGGAAAAAATTGATAAGACAAGTTCAGACAAAAGTCCCTATTTCAAGCGAAATATTTGTTTTGATCTCGATTACATTCAGGCCGATAATTTTATAAGACAATATGTAGAACATTTTTATGATATCACGGAATCACCGAATGAATTTTTGTTAACTGCTATTATCACAGCCCTGGGTGCTCTCATCGGGAATAAAGCCTATATTGATACAGGTATTAAAAGAATTTTCCCCAACATCTGGGCTGTTATTTTAGGCAAGACAACTGCCCTGCGCAAATCAACCTCAATTGGTCTGGCGCGGGGACTTCTAAAAGAGATCGGGTGGGATCATTTTTTACCGCAAATAATTCACGAAAACACCCTAATAGAGCACTTAGAACTGAATCCATCCGGACTGATGATTTTCGATGAGTGGAAATCGTTTAAATCTAAAATATCAAGTCGCAGGGGACAGTCCTTTAAGGCCATGCTCACCGAACTTTACGATTCGTATGAGTATAAAAAAATCATTAAAAACAGCAGAAGTTCAGAGAAAAAATACCAAGAGAATAAGCTGGAAAACATCTCCCTGTCACTACTGGCTGCTTCCACTTTAGATTGGTTCCAATTTGATAAAGCCGATATAATGAGTGGCTTTCTGCCGCGTTTTTTGTTCTGCACAATCGAGCAGAGTGAAAAAAAACCGATTCCGTTTCCCAAAACAAAGACGAGAGAAAAATTAAAAAATAAATTATCAGAACTGAACAAATATTTAAAAAAGAAACAGCCGATTAGTCTTGACTTATCGCCGAAAGCCAAAAATAGTTATAAAAAATGGTATAGAATAAATTATGATCTAGCAGCAAAGGAGGACAACCCACTATTACCCGGTTTTTACCGGCGTTTGGAGCAATACATACTCAAATTTTCTATTATACTTCACTGCACAGGCAATGAATTTAAGTCGAAAAAAATTTCAGCCGAATCTATGCAATCTGCCTTAAAATTAGCAAAATATTATCAAGATAATATAATATTTTTAATTCAGGAAAAATTGGCACCCAGCAAGACAACCAGAGCCATTCACAAAATTATTGAATTTGTCAAAAGCCGCCAGGGAGAAGTCACCCGGCGCGACCTGCAACGTAACGTACGGTCAGTCAAGTCCGGGTCCATGTTGGATAATATTCTTTGCCAAATGCAAGAGCAAAACATAATTGAAATTCAAGAGGTTGCCACGGGTGGTCGGCCTAAAAAATTAATTAATTTTAAATGATAACAATGTGCAAAATCGTCGACAAAAGACCTAAAATACTACATAAAAGCAAGTTAAAGTGTCGATCTTCAAGATCATATTGTCGACAAAATAAAGAGGAAAGGAGGATAAAATGAAAGAAATGTTAAAAATTAGTGATAAAATTGAAATTAGCTTAGACTATCTGCTTTATGAGATATTGGTTTATACTTCATTAGTAGAAATCAAATACAATAACCGCAATACAATTGTCAAGTTGATGAAATACCCCAAAATCTAATTATTTTCATGGAATCTAAAGCCGATTTCATCAAGCATAGAAGTTCAAGCAAATTCGAAATAGTTCGGATTCACTTTAGCCTAGAAATACGCTCAAAAAAAGCTCTCGACCTATACGAAATCTATTCCGGTGAAATTGCCGGGACCATTGAAACTAAATTGAATAAAAAAAATGATGCAGAAAAAAAATAACTGAAATAAATTAAAAAACAAGGGGTGTGAGCGTGGAAAGTGAAAGCTCTGCCCCACTTCAATCCAGATCCAAAGCAAAACTTAAATCATTTTGTCCCTTGAAATTTCTGCCGTTTTGCGTCTGCTTAGCTATCTTGCATATTTCACTGGTAGTATAGGAATTGCTATCCCGCCGCAACAAAAATTTTCTTATCTCAAAGACATCGTATTCAATCTTGTTTTTTCTAAGCCAGTTAAAATAAAAGATAGTCTGTTTTTTATCGTAAGGATGTAGATCATTTCGGTCATATTTAGCAAAAGATAGAATATATTTCTGCAAAATCTGCAAAACCTTATCATTTAATTTAACCTTTGACATTTTCCCCTTTTTTAACCCTTCCTTCTTCACATCATAGATGTAGGGATTCCAAATATCAGCCCAACCTTCTAAACTACGTTTTTCATCGGGCACACAGATAATTCCTTGAGCTTGTGGTAAATAATCGAGAAAATCAATGATCTTACGAGAGGGAAAGAGGGCAACAAATATATCTTCAGAATGGGAACACAGCGTTGGTCTAAGGGTTCTTTCTGACTTAAGAGAGAGCTTGGTGTCTGCATAAATTGAGAGCCATAATCTTCTTTCAATGTGTAATAAACTGCCCAAATTACTGCTTTTATCATAAATACCGAGGTTAGGAGCAATCACAATCGCTTGTTTGGAGTTTTCTTCATCCTGCAAGACCTTAATGCTATCAAGGGCTAGCAGCAGGCGTTCTTTTTCCGGTAAGGCCAAGGGTATTAGTATTCTTTTTAACTCGTTCTTTACAAATTGCATAATAAATTATTTTTCCTCTATATTTTTGTGAAAATACTGTTTAAAATTTTAGTCCAATATAGAACGTACTAGTTATTTGTCAATGATTTTAACTAAATTTTTATTGTGATTATAATTATAGTATTGATATTATCCTCGCTAAAGGGTCAAGTCTCGTAATTTGGTGCAAAAGTCAAATCTCATTGTGTAATTCATTTTTTTTATTTAAGCTTCTTTATTTATTTTAATATTTTGTTTAGCGTTTTTCAGTTTTTTCATTAATTCAACAGCTTCATTCAGATAATCCCCAACCATATAACAGCTGGGGGAACGGTTCTGCTATGCGTGTAAGTCCGGTAGGTTTTGCCTTTAAATCAGAAGAGAAGGTTCTACAGGAAGCAAAAAAGACTGTTGAGGTTTCTCACAACCATTCTGAGGGTATTAAAGGAGCCCAAGCTACAGCACTTACAATCTTCCTGGCTATTAAAGGAAATAAAAAAGAAGATATAAGAAGTCGTATTGAAGAAAGTTTTGATTATGATCTTGATAGAACCGTTGATGAAATTCGTCCAAATTATTCCTTTGATGTATCCTTCCAGGGAACGGTACCTGAAGCTATTATTTCTTTTCTTGATTCAGAAACTTACGAAGACGCTATCCGTAATGCTATTTCATTAGGAGGTGACAGCGATACTCTAGCTTGTATCACAGGAGGAATTGCTGAAGCTTTTTATGGCGAAGTTGAAGAAACGATTAAGCAGGAAGTAAAAAGAAGGCTATCTCCAGAATTATTAGAGATCCTTGAAAAATTTCGTGAAAATTATGTTAAGTGAGTTTATTTAATTATTTACATTAAGTACTATTTTTAAAATAAGTATTATCTCAACTCATTAACCAAATTTCTTTGAAATATTCACTACCTTTTATCGTATTTATTCTAAATATTCTATTCTTACCAGTTTATTTATCAAATCTGGTGATTAACGAGATCCTTATTAAAATTATTATTTCAATTTTTTCTTTTAAATTGGGATAAAGGAGCAAAAGAGAGATGGACTAAAAAGTTAATGATTCTTAGCAAAGCGAAAACCAACTGTGCGATAATTATTATCTGGAATCCCGATATCACGATCAACAACACGGCAATCGAAACTAAGGGAGTGCAAACCTCCTCCCCTGGTAATACGATGCAGATCAATAAATGGTCCTTTGGGATTATTGAGAGGCTTATCTTCATAATAGGCAAAACCATTCCAACACCATTCCTTCAAATTACCACTCATGTCATATATTCCTAATTCGTTAGCTCTTTTTCTACCTACGGGATGAGTCTCTCCATCTGAATTGTTATAAAACCAGGCCACTTCTTCAATGGTATTAGAACCTGAATACCTATAATCCATACTCTTTTTTCCTCCTCTAGCTGCATACTCCCATTCTGCTTCTGTTGGTAACCGATAACCATTTGCAGAAAAATCACATTCGAGTATTTCTAAATCATGTTCAAGGTAATCTTGAAAATCCGAATTTCCATGAATATAATAGCACGGTTTAAAATTATCCTTCTTACTCAAAGCATTGCAAAATTTTATAGCATTATACCAATTTACCCTTTGCACTGGTCTATCATCACCCTCAAAGTCAGAATAATTGTATCCCATAATTTCTTTCCATAATCTCTGAGTTACAAGATATTTACTAATATAAAAATTATCTAATATTACTCTATGAATCGGTTTTTCATCCATTGATCCTAATCCTTCACTTCCCATATCAAATTTACCTCCTTCTACGAGAACGAGATTCCGCTTTTCAAGTAACTTTTTAATATTCTCCAAAGATCCTTTCATGGTTTCCTGTTTATTTTTAATTTTCATCAACTTCCTTTATATAAAATATTTTTCAAACAGTTTTTCACAAGCCATATTTAAATCCCAACTATTTTCATAAAATTACCACAAAATTATCAATTGTCGCGATGTTTATTAATTAAACTAATCATAATCAAGTTTTTTAATTATTTGCTTTTTTTAATTGTTTTTTGAGCTCAAATTTATCACTTATCTTTATAATGTTATTTTAATTGATTCTTCTTGTTCTTTTTATAAAAATCTTCTCTACCAGGTTCGAAAGTATTCCTGCGATATTTATATCTTTTAATTACTCTTTGTGAATCCTCCACTCTTATGTATATCCCTTCAATAATCTCTGACCCATAATTTGTTTTTTTTATTAATTTTCGAAAGTCAGGCAAGTCTTTTGACTTCCCCTGCCAGATTATGGGAACAGTAAATATTTTATTATTAAGAACTTTTTTTATTTTTGCAGTTGATAAAAAATAACCTTTATCTTTATCATATATGTCGAAGGCTAATAAATAATCCGGCAGTTGATTATATTTTAAG
>JAGXLO010000128.1 GCA_018334695.1 Candidatus Cloacimonadota bacterium | reverse complement strand
C
Organism: Candidatus Cloacimonadota bacterium; assembly: GCA_018334695.1. Lineage (GTDB taxonomy): Bacteria > Cloacimonadota > Cloacimonadia > JGIOTU-2 > JGIOTU-2 > TCS60. The sequence goes on along the minus strand of JAGXLO010000128.1, from coordinate 4,671 downwards.
GATTATTTTTATTAGTTTTTACCTTTCTAAGTGTCAACTTATATTAGGATCATAGTTACTTTCTGCTTTCTGATTTTTGCTTTTTTCTCTCTCGTCACTGGTCACTCCTCACTCGTCACTTATCTTCTAAATCCTAACCCCTGCATCCTGTATCCTGACCTCTGAATCCTGCTCCTCTCTTTTCACAGTCTCACAGTCAAACAGTCTTTTAACTGTTTAAGATATTGCTAGCTTTTGCCCCGATACGCTAGGCTATCGGGATTAATTCGACTTTTCCCAATGAGTCGGGAAGTCTCATTGAAGGAGACTTACCGATAAGTCAGAAGAGCAAGCCCCGTGGAATTGTGCTTGGCACACCGACTTGTAGAATTCCACAGGGCAGGTACCAACCATCTGTAAGGGACTTTGTTTTCTTTATAAATTGGTTTGTTCCCTTGAGCTTAAGTTATTTTACTAAATTATTTGACAATTAAACACTGAATTTCCAAAATACAAATCCACATTCGAGGGATTCTGAAGCTGTGTTAATAATAAATTAAGATAGCTGGAGGAAACAATGCTTAATACAATATTTAAGTTTCAGGAATTTTCAGAAAAAGTTCATCTATTAAAGGTAAGTTTATTTTTTTTATTGTTATTTTTTGTACTATTCACAACGGAAATTAATGCAGATATAATCAATGTTCCCACAGATTACAATACAATCCAGGCAGGAATTGATGTAGCTGTGGATAACGATACTGTTCTGGTTGCAACAGGAACCTATGAGGAAAGTATAAATTTTAGTGGGAAAAACATTACGGTAGGATCTTTATTTTTAACAACTCAGGACTCATCTTACATAGACCAAACAATAATAGACGGTACAAACACAGACAAAGTGGTTACTTTTGAAAATGAGGAAGATACAACTGCTCTATTGTCAGGAATTACTATACAAAATGGTTATGCTTCGGGTGATTATCCCGATGATCTGGGTGGCGGAATATATTGTAATACTTCCAATCCAACTTTATCACATCTGAAAATAATTGATAATACAGCTAGAAATGGAGGCGGTATTTGCTGCGTTGCAGCCAATCCTGTAATAGAAAATATAACTCTCAAGAATAACAATGCAGAAGATGGAGCCGGTGGTGCAATCTGCTGTTTGGACAACTCAAATCCCAGTATGATAAATTTAACAATTATAGATAACACAGCAAAAAACGGAGGTGGTGGTATCTACAGTGACGCTTCTAGCTTTGTAATGGAGAATGCAATTATTGACGGAAATTATACCACAGCTTCAGGATTATATGCTTACGGACAAGGAGGAGGTTTGTGCCTATATAATGGAGCAGAGCCTACTATAGAAAATGTAATAATTAATGATAATTCATCACATTTTGGTGGAGGAATATATTGCAATGGTTCTTTTCCAATTTTAGACAATGTGCAGATAACAAATAATTCAACTTCCGGACCCGGTGGCGGTATGTATTTTACAGAGCAATCTTCTGTGGATATGTCTAATGTAACCATATCATACAACACAGCAAGTAACTATCTTACCTACGTAGGATATGGCGGAGGAATTTATTTTGGCTGGAGTTCCGGCTTTGTTTTACAGAATGCGACAATTTATCAAAATATAGCTGCTGCAGCCGGTGGAGGCATCTTCTTCACAAATTCTGATGATATGAAACTTTGGAATGTTTTAGTAGAAGATAATACAGCTCAGGTTTATCATGGTGGAGGTATATGTTGCTACTCCTCAGATCCTATTATGATCAATCTCACAGTAACCTATAATTTGGCTCCGGATGGAGGTGGAATATATGGCAGCAATCTTACTTTGATAAATTCAATTGTATACAATAATAGTGATGGCATCTATATACCTGATGGAGATCCCACTATTGAGTATTGTAATTTCTATGAAAACACCAATGGCAATTATTACAATTGTTCACCCGGCACAGGCTGCATAGAAGAAGACCCACTATTTTTTGATCCCGGTGATGGAGATTTCCATCTCACTGCAGGCTCTCCCAGTGTAGATACAGGAACTCCGGACACTACCGGACTTAATCTTCCAGCCTGGGATCTGGATGAAAATATACGAGTCTGGGATGGCAACGGAGACGATATAGCCAGAATAGATATGGGCGTTTATGAATTCGGAGCTCCTCCCTATGCCGTTGATAATCCGCAAATTGAAGAACAATATACTATTTATAATTATCCCAATCCGGTTAAAGAATCAACTACGATTAGATACTCTATCCCGGTAAATACTCATGTTTCAATATCAATTTATAATATTAAAGGTCAACTGATTGAAACGGTTATGAATGAACAACAGCAAATGGGTGAACATTCATTAGAACTTGATATCGGCGGATTCTCTTCAGGTATTTATTTCTATCAAATCAAAACTGCTCATAAAACGCAGACGAGAAAGATGCTGCTTCTGGAGTAAATAAAAAGCAATTAAACATTTTTATTATGAGTAAATTAACAAAAATAATAGCGATCTTAGTGACAGTTTTTCTTCTTTCGATGCCTTCTCAGATCGTTGCCAGGCAGATATCTCTTGCAAAATTATTGAAAAGAAATACTTCATTCAAAAAAATACGATTTGAGAAGGATATTGATTTAAATTTGTTTGCGGCTAATGAGGACCAAAACTCCTTGAAAAAAGCCTTGAATAAAGCCGGATATGAGGCTTCATTTATGCGTGGCAAAGAGGAAGCAGCCAGAAAACATTCCGGAATACACTGGTTTCTGGGAGGTTTTGGTGCAGGTGCATTGTTGAATCTTCTGGGGATAATTGTTATTACAGCAGTAGCGGATGGAACTGCTCCCGAACACATACCACAAGATGTGGTAGCAGAAGCTTATCTAAAAGGTTATATGAATAAATCAGAAAGCAAGAATAGAACCAATGCCTTTTGTGGGAGTTTGTCTGGCACCATAATTGTTACAATAATTGCTTATAGTTTATTACACTCGGTAGGTGATTAAATAAATTAGAAATTTCTACAATATCCGAGGAAGTATGTGTGCTGGCAAAAAACAAAGGGAAAGGAGATATTATACGAGTAAAATTAAAAAGTTACATATTTATAGGGATTATTGGTTTCATTTTAGCATCATTCGGTTGTTTTGACAGTGGGGGAACCAGTCCGGATAATTCAGCTCCGGATTCACCGGTAAATCCTTTACCACAAGATAATTCCACTTCAGTGGCTGTGGACACAATACTTTCCTGGGAGTGTAATGATCCGGATTTAGATCCTATAACTTATGATGTTTATTTCGGAACAGAGACAAATCCACAACTAGTTAATGAAGATCAGAGTGAGACAACCTATGATCCCGGCATTTTAAATGAAGCAACAACTTATTACTGGCAGATAAAGGCAACAGATGATCATGAAAATTCTACAACCGGAGATATATGGCAGTTTACAACCGAAGCAGGCGGAGGAATTTTTAGTTGGTGTGATGTTCCTGCAGGTGAATATACACAGGGTGAAGGTGATACTATAAAAACAATTGATTATGATTATCAGATAATGAAGTATGAGATAACAAACCAGCAATATGTAGATTTTATGGAAGAGGCAGCAGCAAATAAACAGATCATAATTGATAGTAATTCTGTGCAGGGATATTATGAAGGTGATCAGTATTATGGAGCTGGTAATTATGAATTCCTGGCAATAGGTGAAATGGATTGCCCTATAGATTGGGCAGGTGCTGAATTTATCATTTATCCCGGATATGAAAATCATCCTGTGGTTGAAGTAAGCTGGTTTGGAGCTTGGGCATTTGCAGAGCATTATGGTTTGCGTTTACCCACAAAGGAAGAATGGGAAAAAGCTGCGCGCGGCAACACCGGCTGGGATTACCCTTTTGGAAATAGCATTTATGGAAGCAGAGCAAATTACGATGACAGTGGTGACCCTTTTGAACAGGGAGTTTGGGGAGAAAAAACTCCTTTCACAACCCCTGTAGGAATGTATAACGGTCAAACCATTCTGGGATATCAAACCATAGATAGTCCTTCCTTTTTTGGTGTTTATGATATGGCTGGGAATGTTAGCGAATGGACAGAGAGTTGGAATAAATTTGATGGACGAGTATTCAAAGATGGTGATTGGGGTTGCGTGGGAGCAAATTTAGAATCATGGAGAATTTCGGGAGATTATCCCACAGCAACGGGTAGTTATCTTGGATTTCGATGTGTAAAGGATTGAATTTCAGTTTAATAATTTTTTATAATTAATTTTAAGAGTTGATCAACTAACAAAATCGAAAAGATCGTATAATATGTCTTACAATTTTCTTTCTTCGTTATTAATTGTTAGTTGTAGTTTGTTGCTAAATATTTTTTCCAAAATCAAAACTGATGGGGTGTCAGGGAGCACTCGGTGAAATCAATGTAGTTAAAAGTTTAGAATTTTAGAGGTTTAGTGGTTTAGAGGTTGAGAAATTTAGAAGTTGAGAAGGTTAAGGTTAGTGGTGTTAATATAAATTATTTGGAATTTGTGGGTATTAATTGGAATTAATGGGATTTTATTGTTCAATGAGAGACAATTTTCATTTTTAATTCTAAAATGACATGTAATTTTGAATTTTTTTATTTAGGATATTTCAACTTATATTAGGATCAGAGTTCTT
>JAGXLO010000127.1 GCA_018334695.1 Candidatus Cloacimonadota bacterium | reverse complement strand
TGAGTGGAGCTAAATCCCGATTAATTTTAAAAAAAACTACCTTATGGATGGTTGAACGAAAGTGATACCTCCGTAATGGTACGAAAGAATTTCAAAGTATTAAGGAAAAAGTGAAAAGGGAAAGCAGTAAATAGTAAGGAGTAGGTAGTAATTAGAATACAGGATGCAGGATTTAGGGAAGTAACGAGTGACGAGTGACCAGTGAGAAGCAGAGCATGTTAGAAAAGAAAAGAATAAAAAGTAAAAAGATAAAAAAGCTGTGACAAAATTTGTAACAAAAATCAAAAAAAACATTGTCACTCTGAGGAATCCCGCTTCATTGGGTGACGAAGAGCCTCCCGGAAGACTACAATATCCTAAAATTAAAAAAAATACTCTTATAAAAAATAATCTAATCCAAAATCTCCTCTCGAGAGGGGGGGACCCCGAGAATCGGGGTGGGGTGTGTAAATACTTCTATATTATTTTTTTTAAAGTACATTACCCGGCACGGACCATTCCGTTACGGACTTTAAATTATACCTGTGCCATGGAATGACCCATGACACCACACGAGTTATTGAAGTTTCAACCCAATTCAGTTGTTCCTTGTTCTTAACTCCACCGTCATTTCATTCCTGTGAAGTCAAGTCCAAGGCCAAATATTATTTGTTTTTGGAGTAGACGTCCCCGTCGTCTGTAAGTTTTTGTGCCGTCTCAAGTCCAGCGTCTCCGCCAGCGGATATTATGAAATGATGTTATGATAAGAATTTTTTTATAATTCAACATTCAATTTGTTCACACTTATTCTATTAGAGTAAAATTAATTTTTTGAGGCAGCTTCAATCTTTTGCTTCAATTCATCTGTTTTGGAGTCAATTTTAAAAGGGGTAAGGATGGTATGACCGCAGTAATTGTTAACAGAAATAGTAAAATTGTATAAAATAATAATCTGGTCCTCATTATTTGCACCTATTTCTTATCCTTCCAATTCCACCATTTCAAAAGTTCAGGATCATGCTCTTTGTTGTTAGCATAATAAACTGCACATCTAAAAACGTATAATACACACCTGTCGATATCTGAATTCTTCTTTATACAGAGCTTCCGGAACAGATTTTCAGGATTTTTATTAATTAAATCTGTGGTTTTATTAATTCCAATATCCTGCAGATCCTTTTTTAGGCTGGGGCCGATTCCCGGGACTGTTAATAAATCAGTATTATTTTTACTTTTTTCCATATTTAACTTCTCCCAAAAATTTATTGACCACTCTCAAATATTCTTCCGTCTTTTCTCGATGGTACACGTGAGAGTTGTAAACTTGTCTTAGCTGAGATCATTTCTTTTAGTTTCATCTACAATACAAGTAAATTGGATCTTGCCCCGAAATAAAAATATAAACAACTATAAGAAACAGCTTTTAGCATGTACAGTTATTATTTTCGCAGCAGGATGATTTCTTTTTTTGATATAATTTTGAAACAGCTATTAGCCCTGCTTTTATGATTATTTCGGCTGGTATTGTTTCGTAGGTAACTCCATCAACTTCCAAAGTTCTGCATTCCGAAGGCCCGCAGACATCACAACAGGGGCTTTGGTCCACACTGGCATCAAGATATTTCTCCAGCGGACGATTGTTTAACCATATCCGGTTGGATTCCAGGGGGTTCTTTTTAAATCTTGCAAGAGAAATTTCTTCTTTCTCCAATACCACATCTGCCCCCAGGGGTTTAAGGGATTTTTTTAAAGTGCTTACCGCCTCTTCAATTTCTTTTTCCGTTGACCCACAGCGAGGACAGGTTTCATTATTTGATACTAAACGTTGCCATTTAATTCTTAGTTTCCTTTTAGTCATATTGGTTGATCCTTAATTAAATATTTTGTATTAACATTGATAAAATGATACCGATTATCCACAGGAAAAGTGAAATAAATTTTAATGTTGTGGACCAGGAACATAGGTCAGCCATTAGCTTCTTTCGCTGAGGATAGGTATTAATTAAAATAATCAAAAGTGTATTTTCAGTTATATCAAACAGAGCTCTTAAAGCTGCTAAGGAAATAAGTACAAATCTTGTAGTGATATTATTTGTAAGATTGAGGGAGATTGCTGTCATAACCACAAAAAAACAGGCAATAAAGATAAAATCCACTAATAAAAAATTCTTGTATGCTTTTCTTCCCTCTTGACCTATCCTGGTGAATGTAGTATAAACAATTTCATTATCGTAACGAAATTGCATATCAAGCAAGCGGAAATCAGTATCATATTTCCGAATACCGGGAATTCCGTGATTTGTTCTATACATAAAAAACAGGCAAACAAAGAAACCAATTATTCCTACAATAAATATTATATTCATATACAAACCTTTGGTTTATAATTCTCTATAAAAGCAATCTATAACAGTTTGCGGAATTCTTTTGGGACGTCCTGTTTTGGCATCTACAAAAACCCAGTCTGTTTTTCCTTTGGCAAGAGTAATGCCATCCTGTTTGCGGGTGAACTCATAGAAACGCCGGGATTGAACTCGCTTAAAGCTTTTTACCCAGGTAGTGGCAATTATTTGGTCTCCGGCAAAGGCTGGTTGCAGATAATCGATTTTATGGGAACGTACCACCCAGATAGCTCCGGCTTTTTGCATGGCCTTTGTCCCACCGCATGTATTGGAATGACGAATAGCAACGTCCTGCATCCATTTAACGTAAACCACATTATTTACATGCCCGTTTTGATCTAAATTTTCCTCCAATACGGTAAATTCATATGTAAATTTTTGACTTGGTTTTGCATTTGAGTTTTTCATATATTTTGATTTAATTTTTTCCATTTTCAACTTCTTCCAAAAATTTATTTACTACACTCAAATATTCCTCTGTTTTTTCTAAATGATGTTCGTGGGAAGCATCTTCAAGGATATGAATTTGAGAACCTGGTAGATTTTTGTTGTAATATCGGGTAGTTGAAGGAGTGGCTTCATCGTGTTCTCCGCAGGTAAAAAGGACCGGAATGTCGATTATATCAAGGCTGGAAACTCGTTCATAATTCCGGAGTGTACCGCTAACACTGAACTCACTGGGTCCCCACATGTGCAGATATAAATCCATATTTAAATTAGAAAATGCCTTGTTAAGGCAGTCCGGCCAGGGATCTAGGCGGCAAACATGAAGTTTGTAAAAATGCATCATGGCTTCCTGGTACTTAGCGGAGTCATAATTACCCGATTGTTCAGATTGGTGTATAATCTCCCGTGTTTCCTGTGGCAGTTCCTCGATATAGGATTTTTGGTCTTTAACCCAGCGGGAAGTACTGAGCAGGGGGCCGGATAGAATAAGGCTTTTTACGCCTTCAGGTTGTTTGGTAAGCATATATTCAACTGCCAGAGAAGAGCCCCAGGATTGTCCCAGAATATATACTTTTTTCAGACCAAGAGTATTTCGTACCCGGTGCAGTTCATCCACAAAACGGTCTATAGTCCAGAGTGAGGTATCATCCGGTCTGTCGGAATTACCACAGCCCAGTTGGTCATAAAAGATAACAGGTCGTTTTTTTGCAAGTTCTTCCAGAGGCTCCAGATAGGTATGGGAAGCACCGGGACCTCCGTGAAGTATTAGGAGTGGGGTATCTTGTTCGTTCTTTCCCACGATTTTATACCAGACTTTACCGCCGCTTACCGTAATGTACCCTTGTTCCATATTATCGGTTGACTTTATGATCTCTAAATTCTTACTCATTGTACATCCTCCCAGCAAAAAAATGATTATAAGAAATGAAGTTATTGGTTTTATAACCGATGCAAATTTATTTACAATATTCTTCTCCCTTCACATATATCCAGCTCGTCTTTTACAACTTCCCAGGCTTGAATTAATATATCGGTGGAGATGGCTGTACCGTTTAGAGGCGGAGAGCTTCCCGGACCTTCTGCAATATCGTTTCTGTTGATTGCTATAAAGAAAGTAGTCTCATAAGCGGGAAAGTAGTACCATTGGGTGGCTGTACCCGGATTTGCTCCGCTCCAGCCGATCAATTTAGTTCCAAAAATATTACCCGGAGCCTCGGCAGGTAGAATGCCAAGTCCCAAACCATAAGAAGCGTTCGGGGCAAATGATTCAGGAGAAATCATCAGCTCCACTGTTGCTGACTCCAGGATGTTGCCATTAAACAGTTCATCAGCAAAATCCAGCATATCTCTTGCAGTTGAAACGCCTGCTCCAGCAGTCCAGTCCCAGGAGAAATTCCAGTTTTTAGTTTCTACCACTTCTTCTGTAGTGAATAGCCAGGCATAACCGTTTGTACAGGGTTCTTCCAGTTCACCTTGCCTGGATAATGAGGTAAGATTTAAATTGGCAGGCTGAGTAATCTTTTCCTGAAAAAGAGAGTCCACTGTACTACCTGTATTCGCTTCTATAATCATACCCAGCAGATAGTAGCCGGTATTGCTGTAATCATAGGCCGTTCCCGGTGTAAAGACCGGCGTGTTTGGTGTGGAGATAGAAAGTATCTCCTGATGAGTCCAATCACGGGTAGGATTACTGTAAACTTCTTCCCAGAAAGATATGTTAGTAGTAGCATCGGCAATGCCGGCACTGTGATTTAGCAGCATTTTAAGGGTCATCTCATCTCCCTGCGGGATCTTCCCGGGCAAGTAATCTTCTACGGTGTCATCCAGTGATAACACACCCTCTTCTACCAGTTTC
>JAGXLO010000038.1 GCA_018334695.1 Candidatus Cloacimonadota bacterium | reverse complement strand
AAGAGGGTATTCATCAGCATCCCAATCATTTGTACTTATTGAAATGGTTGCATCAATTACAGGGGTATTATAAGTAGTGGCGTTTAAAATATAAGTTAGGGATATGATGAATATAAGTAGTAATATTAATTTTCTTCGCATTATCTCATTCCTCCTTTTAACCAGAAAGTTTAATTTCTTTCCTAATCTCCACTGTGGTTCTTGCATTTTTATGATATTTATATGACATAATTATTCCTGTTTGATTTTTTTGATACTGTTTTTAGCCTTCCGCTACGCTCCATGCTTAAAACAGTATCAATATTTAGTCGACAATTACTTGCCAACCACTGTGAGACAATTCTCTGAAATCGTTCAATCTTGTCAACACAATCAAGAACGGGAAAACAGCTAATGGTAGAGCTCTATTGTATAAACCCCTATATTATAATATTTTTTATTAATAAAAAACCCCGAATTTTCTATCTGAATAAAATTATCTTTTGTGTATCATAGACTTTGCCGTTTACCAAAAGACGATATAGATATACTCCTGATGGCTGCAGTTTACCATTCGTATCAGTTCCATTCCAGGTGCAGTTATTATGACTCGCATTGCCATTATACAAGTTCTTAACCAGCTGCCCTTTTACATTAAATACATCCAGCTTAACTTTGGAACTACTCTTGAGCTGAAATGATATCTCGGCTGCCTGACCTAATGCAGGATTAAAGGGATTATTACCAAGTCCATACAAACCATCATATTCTTCTGAAGGCTGGCTGTTACCCGGATCTTCCTCCGGATTTATGTAGAGCTCTGCCGGTCCGTAAAGATTGGTCTCACCACCTAGATCAAGATTCTCCAGCCAGTAATGATAAGTTTCTCCAGGTACTAATTCACTCATATTATCAATAAAATTATACTCATGCTGCTCTGTGGTTGTTCCATAGCCTTCAATAAGTTCATTATTCACCTTTTCGGATTCGGCAAATTCGTTCTCTACATTTCTATAAACATTCCAGCCAATGTTATCAGTTTCCGTCTGAGTAACCCAGTAAAGCTGAGCCTGGTTATTTAAATATTGGGCTGTGAAAGTGGAAAGTTGTACGGGGAGAGTACCGGCTCCACCACTGGCTACGGCAAAATCCGAGAAGGAAGTAAACCCACTGGCTTGCGCTGTATAAGGATCAGAACCAGTAGCTGACTTAGTCTCCCAATTATTCCCAGGACCTACATAACGACCCATAACAAGCTCATTATTTATATCAAAATTTGTACCAGTTTCTCCACTGTTCCACTGTAAAGTTATGCTTGCATCTGATCCACCGGCTGTACCTTCTGTGATGGTCCATGTTCTATTTACTACTCTTGTTTCATCATTTACATTGGTAGGAGTTGTGTCGGCAACTTTTACAGAAAAATTATCAGTAGTTCCTGTATTATTTATTGTAACAGGATTGTAATCTGAATTTCCTATAGGAAATAGAACATCTGCTTTTGCACCAGCTTCGCGTGTAAGAACACCCGTATCGTTTGTTTTGATATAACTATTAGAACTACCTCCAGTTATAGATGCTGTTGAATAAATTATTAACTCGTTAACCCCCAATTGCATTGTTCCTGCTGTTAAATCTAAATCATCGTTTATTTCAAGTTGAGAATTCAGAATAATACCTGCAGAATTATTAATGAACAAATAGTCCATGGCAGCTGTGCTTTCTAAATGCTGAGTGGAAGAACCATTCAAAAATACAGCTCTATCATTTGCTGTAAATGTTCCATTGTCATAAAAATCACCTTGCACTTCCAGATCACCACCCAGAGTATTGGAAAGAACTATACTGCCATTTGAGTCATTCGTAAAATTTCCATATACCGTTAAGGGCTGTGCCCCATCACTAACAAATGAGTAGGAACCTGAGTTTAACATATTACCTTGAACAATAAAAATATTATTTCCTTGTTCAATTGATGCCCCTGACTCAACAGTCAAATTTCCTATAACATCTCTTGCTTCATATATTTTTAAAGGATCCGTGGTCGAAACAGTAACATTGTTCGGTACACCCTGTCCTAAGGTTGAACCTGTAGTCCAAAGAACGGTAGATCCATCAATATTATAAGAGCCACCTGTATTGAATATTAAAGTTGAATTTGAACCATAGGTAGGAGCATTATTATTTACATACCCTCCAGAATTTATTGATAAATTTCCATTAATAGTAGAAGAACTGCCGAAGTCAACCCCACCATTTATTTCAACATTATTAAATGTAACGCTTCCAGAAACGGTCCCGCTACCTGCAAAAACAACCGTCCCATCAGCAGCATCAAATGTTCCATTATTTGTTAAAGTTCCCCCATCAGAAATCGTGAGGGTTCTATTGGCTTTGGAACCATCGCTGGCTGTGAAGGTTACACCTGAATTAATAGTTATTGAGCTAACAGTTGCATTTTGATCAAGGGTAAGAGAGTTTTCAATTGTAACAGGTTGATTGGAGGGTGGTACTGCGTCGGGATCCCATGCATTAGGGTCATCCCAGCTCCCATCACCACTACCGGATGTGGTCCATGAACTTTGCACTGTATAAGAATAATTTGATCCGGAATTATTATTCAGATTAATCGTAAACCAATCTGCCCAATCATGATCGATAAAAAGACCATCCCCGGAAGTCAATACGTAATAGGAAATAGAATTAGAAGCAGTATTTAAGTCAGAAGAAATTTCTGCAGAATAACTCGTGCCGCTACCAGTCATCAAGTCTATTTCGGAAGTAGAAAAATTATCATCAGAATAGCGCAAATATACACCTTGCCCTGTAGCTAACTCCCCATCAAGATTGGCTGTAACTGTAACAGTTTGCCCCGGATAAACTGTAGATTTATCTCTGGTTACTGAATTTACGGATCTAATATTTCCCTGAATTCTGAATATAACCAATTCTCCACTTGGATCTGTTCCTGTATCACGTGTTTTAAAAACATAGTTATCAGAAGTGCTGGAAACATCTAAATACATAGAACCAGAATCAGTATCAGATAAATCTAAGAATATTCTAGAATTGGTTAAAACCTCAGTATCTGTACCTGGGGTGACTGTAATCTGTTTCACCGTCCCATCCCAATCAATTCCCATTCTAAAATATTGATTGCCAGTATCGTTTGCCTGTTCAGTCCTCATGTAGGAGCTGCCAAAACTAGGTGAAAAATATTCAAAATCATCATCAGCCCAGCCAGCAGTGAAACCTGTTCCGACAATCGCATTTTGGGCATTTGAAATCGACAAAAATAAAAATATAAAAACAAATAAGATTATTAACTTTTTCATCTTACCTTCCTTTCTTTAAATTACTTTATCTTTACTGCTAAATCATTTTTCATAAGCAAGTTTTTCATTCTGCTTTATAGTTCCTGCGTATATAGGTTCGATTTTATTCAGTTCAACTAAATCCAGAGGAAAATCTGTCATATCGTCTGCTTCACCAAACATGGAAAAAATTCTTGAGGAGAAAAATCGCCAACTACTGCAATATCAATATCAGAGATTTTCGATAAATGGTTTCTGTGCAACAAGGAACCCCACTGGTAAATTTTTGGGGGTTCATCTTTTTTTATTATCATCTCAATAATTGCCTTAAAATCTTTCCATGCCTGTTCGGACAAAGAGTCTAGCTCTTTCTGTCTTTTTTCTTCTTCTCTTTAAAATTTTTTTGCTGCTTTGTAATTAAAATTCATACTCTAATTAGCTATTATAACCAATTCCTTTTAAAATTAAACAATTAATAAAGTAATAATAATATCTTAAATTAACGATTTAATTTTATTACTTTATGATATGCCTTGTGATTTGCAGTTTTTACCTGTAAAAGATAAAGCCCGGCAGAAAGGTCTCTGCTCCAATTATCATCCATCTCTAATACATGAGTTCCGGCTGGTAACTCAGATTGGTATACCCGGCTCAGCTTCTGTCCTTTGATATTAAATAAATTAACTACGACTTTGCCATTTTGTTTAAGATTTAATTGAATGTCAAGATTTTGTTTAAAGGGGTTGGGATAGATGCTTTTAATAATAGAATTTTGGCTAAAATCATTATTCTCATCCACTGCTAGAGAAACTACTTCGGTATCAATTGCATTCTGGCACATATTATAATAAAAATATACATCCGAGTCCGAAGTAAGGTTGAGATCTAAATTCTGCTCTGTTGTATTCTGTTGCCAATTATTATTAAGCACAATCTTATATTCATAATTACCCTCAGGCATGGTAGTCATAAAAGTATAAATACCATCTCCTGCTGTTTCGTCTCCTTCTAAACCGTCATCATTCATCTGAGTAAGAGTGGTTTGTTCATTCCAGTCAGTACCGCCAATTTCAGAGAGGAAATCTCCCACTGCCACAGGTGGGTTCTGACCATGAAAAACATATTCATCCCAATTTCTTGCGCCAATTACCAGCCCACAATTAGCATAAATTGTAATTTCACTTTCCTCGTCTAAAGTAAATGCCTGATTTTCATCCGGCCAGTCATTATTGTCCCAAGAGTCACTTTCCACGATCTTGTAATCATAAGTTCCCACTGCCAGGGTCGTAGTCATCTGCCATACTCCATTATTCTGTAAAACTAGATCAAAATCGTGGTTTCCGGGATTCCAATCATTCATACTTCCCACAACATGCGGTGTAATCACAGCCTGTAGAGAAGCAGTGTTATAGTCAGGAGAAATTGTATTCCCGAATAGATCTTCTACATTACTGACAACAATTTCTCCGTAATCTCCGGGATCAAATGCATCTTCCAGGGTAAGAGTCACTTTTCTTTCATGAGTAAGCTGAGCCGAGGATAGATTATAGGAACCGCTAAAATTTTGCAGAGTATAATTATCAATATTTTCAGCTGAAGCCTCATCTAATTCTTCATTAAAAATAATTTGAGCTGTGTTGTCTTTGACTTTATAGGCTGCTCCGCCTACGATCTGGGGAGAAAGATCATCTCCCATTTCGGCAGCCAGAGAATCCAATTCCACTACTTTATTATTATTGGGATCATAAGGAGCACTTGTGAGTCCGGCATAGAGCAATATACGAAATTGACCCTGACCATAAACCTCATCTCCAACCACCAGTGTACCTTCAAACTGAGTATTAAAATAAGCACCGGCTGCGCCTGTTACATAAGCTACAGTGGCTCCGGAACTGGAATTACGTTGTCCGCAGTACTGACCATAATCTCCCCACATTCTTTGCAGGTGACTCTTACCGGACCAGATAAGATCAAGCAGGTCGGGAGTCCAGCCCGATTTTACATAGCCCGTATTACTGGAAAAATCATAGACCACATCAAGATGGCTCTCTCCTGTATTCAACTTCACAGTTTTGGAGATATTTCCTTTGCTTAGAGTAACTCCAACTGAATCTGCAGTATTATAATCAATCTGCATATCATATATGTCGTGTTGATAGTTGGGTGAAACGTCGGAAAGACCTGCAACGTGATTATTGGAGCTTTCGTTGTAATCTCCATCTGTTTCTGACCAGTAGGCTACGTCCGAACCAATAACGGAATAGGCATTGCCCCCTTCTTTGCAAAAAGCCCATTGAATTTTTCCTCCTATTTCATCAAAAACAAAAAAAGTTTTCGTATTATATAGAATCAGTTCATCCACGCCGTCTCGGTCAATATCAGTTTTATAAGTATCGATATCTTCTGTATATTCATCATTAGCCCAATGGGAAACCTCTGTAAATACGTTAGCATTTTTCATATGAGAGGAGTAGCGATGCTCCCATCCAGGTATTTGTCCATCCGAGTGCCAGCCTGTCTCATGCAGATTAATCATGAGTGTATACCAGCCCAGTTGAGCTATCTCATTATCAGGTGCTAAAAGCAAATGATTATAGGCATTATCCCAGATATAGCCGTAATTCCATTGGGGGTCATGAAAATCGGAGTGAGAGCCTGTATTTGCCCAATTTATGTACCAGCTGTTATTGCTGCCCCCATATCCGTCTCCACCACCGAGCAAGCCATATGTTCCCGGGGTAATATCAAAACCTGTACCATTAAAATCACTATTATTGATTGCTGCATCCAGTTTCCATACATTTATCGCCGGGTAATTATCATGACAGTACCAGATTACGCTCTCATAATTATCCAAAAACATAGTATTATGATGTTGATTCATCTCAGCAGCTACTTCCCAGTCCGTACCATAAACTACAATATCATATTGTCCGGTAGAATTGATCTGATTTTTGGCTGCACCGGCGTCATAGTGCATATTACCCACAAAGGAATTGTTTATGGGAATTACCCTGAGATTAATGCCACTATCATTGTTCATCCAATGAATCTTAGTACTGGAGACATTCCAGCAGTGAGGAGAATCGTCCAGAATGACTGCTTCTACGCCGTGCTGATTCCAATTATCCCCCAGCCAGTCATTAACTCCGGCACTGGGATATTGATCGGGCTTGAGCCATACTCTTTCTGGCACCCAGGCAACCTTGGGCACATAGTCATAGAAATAGTCAACCATATCACATTCTGTACTCACAGACCAGTTATTCATATCATTTTGAACAAAAGGCATTATATGTTGTCCCAGAGCAGAAGTTAACATTGCCACATATCCGTCGGTGACTCCGTCTGCCAACCAGTCATTAAAATCCGGAGCATGCCATTCCGCAGCAGGCATAAGTGTTCCGGAAAGATGAAAATTTCCGGGTAAGTTCGTAGCTTCATGCACCTCCAGGACTTCGTCGAAGCCACTGGTCTCGGGCGGATCTTGTCCATAAAACACTTCCGTATAGGTAAGACCCTGATTGCCGTGGTGCACAAAGGCAGCGTTGCCGCCACGATTTTCTTTTTTATCGGAAAAGTCAAAGTGATATGTATCAGAAAGTTCGTCTGTAAAAAATGTTTTTAAAGAAAGAGAGAAATCTGATAAATTTTCGGGAACAAATTCCAACTCGATTTCCAGCAAATTTTTTTGAGGAGTTCTCAGCACATAAACATCATTTTTGCTAATTTGTTTGGAACTCAGGTCAAAGCTTTGGGAAAATACTTTTTTGGATTTGCTTTTTTGTGAAATATCCAATTTAAGATCAATATCTTTTTGCGCAAATCTATCTGCTTGCAGTAAATTTTCTTGGCGCTGAGCCATATCATCAAATGTGACTCGAATAAAAAGGCGCTCAGGCAGTTTTTTTACAAAAACAGAAGTTATATCACCATATTTTTGATGTTGATCTCCAACTGTATCAAAGGAACAAAAATCCTCTTTTTGCCAAAATTCGAGCTTGCCTTCAATGCGGTATGCGGATAAAACTGGCACTAAAAATAATATAATTAGAACAAAAGAAAGAAAACTTTTTCTGGCAAAAAATTTAATACACATAATATTCTTCCTTATCTGAATCCGAGGTTCAGGCTAACAAGTGATAAAAATAATTTTTTACTATTCTAGAATCAATCCGGACATGGCAGGCAGTGTAAACTTTAGCTTACCATTATCCAGAGTATATTTTTTATCTGTAAGTAGATCCTGCATCTGATTTTTCTCAAGTGTAGTATCTATTGTAACGGTATTTTCTTGATCATCATTATTGATTACTACCACAATGGATTCCTCGTCATCATAGCGTAGATAAGAATAGACCATACCTTCTGCATAGAGAGATTTAAATTGTCCCAAGGTAAGGCAATCATGTTGTTTTCTGATCGAGATAAGTTTTTTAACGAAATTACGCAGCGCTACTTTTTCCGGATCATTTTTGTATTTCCAGTTAAAAGGGCGACGACAATCCGGGTCATGACCACCGCGCATACCGATCTCATCTCCGTACCAGATATGGGGAGCGCCGACAAATGTCATCTGAAAAAGTCTGGTCAATCGCATTTTATTCAGATTACCATTCACAGTTTCCAGAAAGCGATGGGTATCATGGCTGTCTATCAGGTTCATCATAATCTGATTAACCTGCGTAGGATAGGTAAGCAAGCCCTGCTGTATATCTTCTTCAAAACTTTTGGCATTACAGGATTTCATGGCAAAAAAGCGCATAACGGGATCTTTGAAAAAGGCGTAGTTCATAACGGCATCGAATATTTCGGGACTGACCCAATCTGTGGCATTGCCCCAGATTTCACCAACAAGGTAGGCATCGGGTTTGATGGATTTTATTTTATCATTAAATAGTTTCCAGAACCAGAAAGGCACTTCATTGGGCACATCCAGACGGAAACCATCCAGATCCATATCTTTTATCCAGTATTCTCCTACATCCAAAATATAATTTACTACATCCCGGTTAGGATCGGCATTTTCAATATTTTTTATACTATTTTCTTCACCGGCAGAGAGTGATTTATCATAATTAAGGTCAGGCATATCTCCAAAGCCCCACCAGCAGGCATAGTATTCTTCCGGTTTATAATCAGCGGGTTTGGGGTCTTGGGGCAGGGGCCATTTTTTCCATTCGTACCAGTGCCAGTATTCGGAATCCGGACCCTTTTCGATACAATCCTGAAATGCCCAGAACGTTTCGCCTGTATGATTAAAGGCGCAATCAAGGATGATCTTTATTCCACGGGCATGAGCGTCTTTGACAAATGCTTTGAACTCCTCTTCCGTACCAAAATGCGGATCAAGTTTCATATAATCAGCTGCATCATATTTATGATTTGACTTTGCTTCAAAAAGCGGATTGAAATAGATAATAGTAACGCCCAGGTCTTCCAAATAGGGTAATTTTTCGTGCACACCCGGAATATCTCCTCCATAGAAAGACCACCAGTCCGGTTTAGCATCCTTGCGATAAGGATTGTCCTTTAGACCTTCAATGTTATACCAATCATCCACAAAATGATAATATTCCTTATGAGACGGAAGATATTCTCCTTCTGGCGGAGGTATATTCACACCTTCGTAGTACCATTCTTCAAAGTCCTGATCATTGGCTTTATCGCCGTTATAGAAACGGTCACAAAAAATTTGATAAATTATACCTTTTTTCACCCAATCCGGCGTATTAAAGGGCTCAATCACATCAAAGGAAAAACGGAAAGCTTTATCCGGTTGCATCTCTTCCGTCACTTCCCCTTCCATTACATAATAACGTGTTTTGCCATCTTCCAGAACAAAGTAGTAATCAAACTCTTCCTCGGGAGATGCCAATTTTACCATAACATGGTAATAGTCAAAGGTATCGTCATTACCCATTTTCTTCATCTCCAGCAGGTCACCGCCTTTATTAAGATATACCTTTTCCACATCACCGGCATAGACTTTGGTTTTGAACTCAACCTTAGATTTAGAAATTGGATTTACAGTTTGCAGGGATTGCTCTGTGGGAATGCCGTAAGTAGTGATTTTTCCGTCTGCTTCCTCCAAGACAACGCGGGGAAATCTATCATCCACTTCAATAATGGAGTTTTTACCACCAAAGCCATCATCTTCGAACTGAGCAGCACTCATATCTGTGACCCATTGCGAGCCGTTCACAACAAATTTGTAGGAATATCTGCCCTTTTTTAGTAAAAGTGTTACTTCATAGCGATTATCATCAGCTTTATGCATCTTAGTGGCTTTTGAATTCCAATCATTAAAGGAACCAGCCAGGTAAACATTCTGCACCTCTTTTTCCGGATGATATTTAAATTTGACTCGATGCAGAGCTTCTATTTCTTCCAGGTCACCCACAATTTTCACAGAATTTTGACCACCATAGCCATCATCCACCAATTCGTCTGCATTCTCATCAGTTACCCATTTACCGTCAACTACATATTTATATTGATACTTACCCGGCTCCAGATTAATCGTAGTTTTATAAATTCCCTTATCCTCTTCCAGGGGAGTAGCTTTGGGGTCCCATTCATTGAAATCTCCGGCTACATAAACTTCTTTTTTACCACCGGTTAATGGTTCGTATTTAAATTGAACCGGAATCGTACCCTTTACGCTTTCTTTGATTTTTGCTTTTTCCATTTTTTCAGTCTCTTTCTCCTTTGTTTCTCTTCCTACTGTAATTACTGAGTTCTCTCCTCCATAGCCATCATCCGTCGTCTGGGGATTATCAGGGTCTGTTATCCATTTCTCACCGTCTATGACAAATTTATACTGATATTCTCCCGGCTCCAGCTCCATTTTTTTAATCCAGTAATCACCTTCACGTTGCATAGGGTTAGTAGTAGCTTGCCAGTCGTTAAAGGAACCGGCTACATAAACTTGGTCTTCCCCGTTATATTCTAATTTGAATTCTACCAGGCCCGAGTCCGTTTTCTTTTGGGTTGGCTCTGATTTTTTTTCTACTCTTTGTGGAGTTCCTTCCCCCACATTAATAACCGAGTTCTCACCACCATAGCCATCATCTGCAGTCTGGGGATTGTTGGGATCTGTTATCCATTTCTCACCCTCTATGACAAATTTATACTGGTATTCGCCCGGCTCCAGCTCCATCTCTTTTATCCAGTAATCACCTTCACGCTCCATAGGGGTAGCAGTAGCTTGCCAGTCGTTAAAGGAACCAGCTACATAAACCTGGTCTTCTCCGTTATATTCTAATTTAAATTTAATTTCATTCTCACCTTCTTTTACAGAACCAACTTTGGTTTGTTCCTCTCCCGCCTCAAAACCGAGAGTGGAACAGCCCACAATTAGAGCCACAATTATCAAAAAAAACATTATTTTTGTAGTTTTCATAGTACTCCTTTCGGATTGAATTTTTGCATCAGCATATTGCAGTTAAATGGTTGCAAGTTTAAAACCTGGTTAAAATTGTCTATTAAAAACAGTAGTGAAATTATGAGGATCATCCTGTTGAGGTATAGTATCATCGGCCACGTATTGATCTCCACCACCACCGATGATAGCGACTACTGCAATAACTGTTCCGTAGGGACATCCGGGTTCTCCATAGATCTGTTCAAAAGAGATGGCAAACTCAACCACAGATGGATTCATGGCCTGATTGGATTCCAGGAGATGGTCATCAACTTCGGTGGGGAATTCCAGGCTTACCACTCCAATATCACTTTGTAGAGCCCAGCCGGTAAAAGCCAAGTCTGCCCCAAAGGCTTCGGGGGCTACTACATCTTTACGGAGGTGGTCACCATAGCCACCACCCTCTATTGTGGAAAAATCAGAAATACCAGTACCAGCGCCATAATCTTTGTCAATATAGAAATTTACCGCATTACCAGAGGCGTCAAAACCACCATCCACTCCTACATAAAGCGAATCTTCGTCATGAGATATATAGAAATTGTGGAAATCATTGGAAGAACTCCAGCCGGACGTATGAGTGTTTTCATAAGCTACATCCCAGCCGGCATCGATACTACCATCTATAATCACAGCAAAATTCTGAATGTGTTCGATAAATTGCAGTTGCGTGGTATCCACCACAGTTGTAGCATGTGGTTGGGCTGTCACTTGCAGTGTTTGTTCTCCATAGTTTTCTGCGGCTATAGTTAACTGGTAATCACCAAAGGAAAGATTTTCCATTGAATAATAGCCACTAGTATCAGTATAAGCTTCTGACATCAAAATGTTACTGTCCGTCTTATAAGCCCTAACATTGGCTACCAGAGTATCAGGTGACCCCTGTTCAAATTCCACGTAGCCTGCAATATTTGCATTATAAGTAAAAGGTGAAGTATCAGTATCTTCCTGTAGAACATCACAGGCTGAGATTAATAATAGGAGTAGTGAAAAAATAATGATTATATATTTAGGTTTCATGATTAATCCTTTATAATTTATTCTAATCTACAATTAAAACTGAGTTTTTTCCGCCATAACCGTCATCAGTAGTTTCGAAGGCATTGGGATCTTTTATCCAGGTATTACGGTCAATGACAAATTTATATTGATAGCGACCTGATTCCAGGGGTTTTACCAGAGACCAAATTCCGTCGTTGGCGACTTTATCGCCATGGGTTCCGTCATCATACATCCGATCAATATTTTCATTAAATTCACCGGAAGCACTTGCTGTACCACTCCATTGGTTATCAGGAAAATTACCGGAAAGAGTTACAATTCTAGCGGAAGGGGCTTCCAGCTGGAAAAGATAGCCACCCTCTACTTTATGAGGAGGAGGTAATCTTTTTTTAACAAAATTAAGAGAACAGGCAACAAGTGTAATTAATAAAACAAAACTCAACAGAAAGATCAAAAATTTATTTTGCATTTTGATTAACTCCTTAAAATCTTAAAACGGCTTCCAGACCAAGGCGATTGGCATCTTCCAGAGCAGATTCAGCCTGTTTTATCTTTTCACCTAAACCTTTGTAGTTGTTGCGAAGATAATTGGTCAGGTCACCCTTTTCCTGCAAGAATTCCTCTCTACCACCTTGATAGAATTCGTCCGTAGTGCTGTTAAGAACACGTGGATTAATACCCCAGCCCAGGGAAAGTTCTATATTCTCACGCAAGTAGTAGGTAAGCTGGGTAAAGTTGGATAAATAAAAAGCTTCATCTTCGGCAATATCCGTTTGGATATCAAGGAAGGGGTCATTATAAAAAGGCAGGCGGGTATTGGACGAAAACTGCCAGTTTTTAGCAAAATCGTATTTAATTATAAAAATATTTTCTACATATCTGGGACTTTTACTTAACTGGCGTTGAGCAATGCTACTTTTGTAAATCAATTCGTAATCCCGTTGCCATAGTTTGTTTTTATAACTAAAGTCGAGATTCCAGAGCATACCTGTATCATATCCCATGAGAGTATAGCGGTTATAGGTCAGATCAGAATAGCGCTGGTACCAACGTCCGTTAGCGTCTGTTTTTTCCATATAAGTATAGTAATCGGACCAGGAGAAGTTACTATCGGGAAAATCAGTGGTCCAGAAATTCAATTTTGCCAGAGCAGAGATATTATTTAATTTAAAATCAATTCCGAACATAAATTTATTGCGACTTAGCTCTTCTGTGAGATCTAGATAATTCCGTTCATAGGCAGTATTTAATTTTAAAGCTGCCGGGAAATTAACATCCAGTCCTACATAAGTTTTGTTACCGTCCATCCATTTTGTTTTAACTGAATCTTGATCACTGTTTTCAAAAGCATAGTATTCTGCATTTAGGGCAAAACGCATGGGAGCTGACCAGCCTGGATTTTGCCAATCATATGTATACCTCAAGTCAAACTCATTACTTATATTTTCTTGAGAAGAGGTGCCGTCCTCCGGAGTTTGATAAAGGTATCCTCCATAACCCAGGCGTAAAGTAGAAGCAGGCATAAGATCGGTTTGCCAGGTAGCTCTAGCCGCTTTTACGTCACTATCATTATCACCACTAGCATCAGCAATCAAACCATATAATTTCAGCTCCAGCTCCTGTTGCGTAAAGGGTATTTTAAACAGGGGAAGGCGAGATTGGGCAAATACACCCGTTTGATCGTAACCAAAATTGTAATGATAACGACCGATATCTCCAATCAGATGTAGGGGATCATTGAATTGAAAGTCTCCTACCCGGTCAAAAGCATCTACAGAAAAGTACTTTGTAGTTAGAGTAAGTTTGGTTCTTTTAAAATTTAGGTGTGTCTTCCACATATCCACATTTTCTTCGATGTTATTGATATTCATTACAGTATAGGCTTTCATATTCTGATTGAGATCAAAATTCAGTTTAAGATTAACATCATGCTGGGGTTTTTGCAGCATATAGCGTCCGATATCATTACGGCTAGTAATTGCTTTGCTGTAGTAACGTCCGTTAAAACTTACTTTGGGATTAAGAGTGGTACTTACTGTGGCGGGAACTTCTTTTTGAACTTTAGCTTTATTCTCCTGGGGCTCACCACTTTCTCCTACAACGACTACCGAATTAGTTCCACCATAGCCATCGGGCTTTGTTTCAGGGTTATCTTCATCTACTACCCAGCTACCATCCACATAAAATTTGTAGCTATGCTCTCCCGCGGGCAAATCGATCACCTTGCGCCAAACTCCGTTATTATCCTGTTGCATCTTATCGGCAGAAGTATTCCAGCCGTTAAAAGAGCCCACAACATAAACTTCGTTTGCCTGAGGAGCTTCCCAGTAGAATTCTACACCTTCTTCTGTCTTCTTGATACCTGCTTCTAACAGGGTACAAGAGATCAATAAAACGATAAATATTAGTTTTACAATTTTCACATTATCTCCCTATATAATTTATAATTAAAACCAGGATTTTAAAACTATCTTAAAACGTTTTTCCATATTACCGCCTGCCACAAAATTGTCATCATTTACCAGGCCGTAACTTCCATACCAGTCAGGTCCATATTGCAGATAGAGTTCTGTATTTCCGCCAAAACGATAGAGCAGTTCCGCAAAAAAGCTCATTCGGGCACCTGACTTTTCATTCACAGTCATACCGCGGGTAAAGATCCTCCATCTTTCACTGAGATTAATACTCAATTCCATGCCTGATATTTGTTTTTCATTTTCTTCACCCAAATCCTTAATTTTGAATTGAGTGAGCAGCTTTGCTAATTTATTTTCTACGGAAACTTCCGCAAACAGATCGTTGTGATTATACTCTTCAGCGTGCCATACTTCCTGTCTGCGATTGTAGTAAATTTTACCATCAAAGCCATTAACAAATTCTACGTATAATTCACTATAAAGATTGGATACAGGGTCTCGGCTTGACCCGGCAGCATAGCGCACATCTTCCATCTTCTGATAGCGAGAATAATTAAGGGTTAGAGTTACAGCTCTTTGGGGCAGCATATAATATGAATCCAGCCAAAAACCAATCTCATCCTTAGTATCTTGCCCCATATAATTTCTGTAGCCCTGACCATAACACCAGAAACCGGGAGTTATAAACCAGTAGCCTTTGCTATCCGAACCAATCTTTAGACCTCTAAACTCCATTTGTGCAGCAAAATTACTTTTGAAATAATCACCCAGGCCTTCTATGATAGCACCATTTTCAAAAGCGTTCTCTACATCATTATGCAAATTTTCATTTAAAGCCGTAATTGCTGTATCAGAAGGTACAACTGAGCTCGCTAATTCAAAATTTAATTTATAATCTTTGCTTAATTTTATTTTGTTATCAGTGGCAATTACCTGATTGTATCTATCCTTTCCTCCGTCACTGTAATTTTTGCGCAGAAAGAAAAGACCTGTTTGAAATTTTTCCTCGGCAAAGGATTGTCTTAAACGCAGAAGATGCACGTCATCACCACCACCTCCGGAGAAATCCGAATAAACATAAGAGGCACTGCCGTTCCATCTTTCCCAGAAATCAAATCGTACCCCTTGCGCATTTTTATCATTATCCACCGAGCCAGTATTTATCAAATTTAACATAGAACCATCCAGCCAGTAATGATTATTCTCACGTGAGAAGAGTATGGATTTGAAGCCAAGACCATTTTTTTCCTGCTGGTAAGAAATATGTCCTTCGGAAAATACAGCTACTGAATTTAAGAGATGAGTTCCGTCTGCATCCCATTTATCATTATATAATTTCATATAAAAATCCGTATTCTGGATGGGATTACTCCAAAACCTCAATTCCACTTTTGCTTCCGGATCCCACATATTCCAATTAAAACTTTCTGATTCATACCTGGCAGCAAAATTTCCTTCCAGGTATCCTTCCAGGTGCAGATCAGCAGCCTGCGAAATAGTAACAAACAAAAGTAACAAAACCGTTAATGTAAAAAATCTATAATTTCTCATTTTTCAAATATTAATCCAAAAGATATTCTGTAGGTACTACCTAAATTTTTATTAGTCAAAACTGCTCCGTCAAAGATCCATTTTTTTGTTTTGATGCCAAAGCCGACTGTAAGGTCTTCACCATTCATACCAATACGGGGAGCAAAAACATCGAAAAACCAGAGTTCTGCGCCTATGTGCCATAAGCTTCGGTCTCTATTCCATTCATAATCCAGCACAAAGTTAGCATTGTCGCGCCAGTTGTAAGTAGCACCTAAACGAAAATTACGTTTAACTTTTTCACTTTCAGAGACAAATTCAAATTCAGGTTCAATAATATTTTCCAGAATAAATCCGAGACCAAATCTTGGGTTTGGTCGATATTGTAAACCCATATCAGCACTAAATTTGCCGGGAAAATCTATCCCCAAAATATCCGTTGATGGATTATCTGCCTCAGCAAAATCATCAGATACCACTGCAGCCATATTTTTAAGGGTAAATCCCAGACGGATCTCTTTTTGTCCGGAAACTACAAAGGCTTTAGCTACAGAAAGGGAGATTATTTGTTCATAATAAGTGTTGATAAGATTTACCTGCCGCCAGCCCACACCCCAATTGATCTTGTAAAAGGGAAATGTAACAGCAGCCATTTCGTTGTAGAGATTGTCTATGCCAAAAAGATTCTGGTGCGAAGCTATTACCTGATAGTTATCTAGCTGGGTGAGACCGGCCGGATTCCAGAAAACAGCTGTGGGGTCATTAGCCAGCGCCGTATAGGCTCCGCCCATAGCCATAGGTTTGGAGCCTTGATTCAGACCGATAAAATTAGCCTTCAAAAAAAGAGGCAGAATCAATAAAAACGTCAAAATTAATAATTTTTTCTTCATATCACTTTATCACTGTTATTGCTTCATTATGACTTATTTCACCTGAATCCGCGATAAATCTAATGATATAGAGACCAAAGGGTACCATTTTTCCTCTGGAATCTTTGCCATCCCAATTCCATTTAAGATCATGAAGTCCACCCGTTTTAGCCGCATTTACAATGTGTTTTCCTTCCAGATCATATATCTCTGCCTCAAATTGAATTACACGCGTGGTATCATTTAATACAATGCTAAAGGGAATGGAACTGCTACTGTTAGGAGAAAATATCTGACCGTCGGGAAAATTAACTTCATCTACTTGCAGGGCAATTTCTTCAAAGGGCGGAGTTTTATAAAAATCCACTATCTCGCGCGGTTTCACCCCAAAATCCGGCGTACCGGAGCTATCTGCATCCACATTAAGTATAACGTAATTATCCAATAAAGCCGTGGACTGAGCATCCTCGGGCATGCCGCCCAGATTATTGGGCATAACATCGGGTCCGCTGAGATTATCAGCACCTGTGGTTATAACAGCCAGCATCTTGAGTACGGGAAAATCCACCATGTTATGTTCTTCATCGTAATAGATCTCACTCCAGGGAATAGCAGCCTCCATGGACCTATCCAGCTCACCTGTATTGTAAGTAGATGAATCTGTTATCGTTACTTGCTGGGCCTGGACATTGGAGCCCGGGTCCAGTTTCCAGAATTGAGGATTGTCATTCGTATCCCAGGTACCCAGAAAAAAGTCAGGATTTGTACCGTAGAATTTGAAAGCACGCATCCAGGTGTTCAACTCCAGCATATCCTCGATGCCATAACTGGGATATACATCCAAAAAGAAAATGACGTTATTATCCCAGCAGCAAGCATCAATGGCAACATACAGATTCTCTGCATCCCAGGTTACTTTTAGCTGTCTCACATCATTGTATTCCCCCCACCAGGAATCATCATTTAGCTCCTGACAGGAATCAATGGGTTCTTTGATAAACAAGGCTTCATCAGCTGAGAAATCCTCGCTGTAGCCATCAATATGGATTCTTTCGCTAAGATCCTCAGCTGTTTCTGCCTTTAAATTCAGGGTCGAACTCAAAACAATCGCAATGAGAGCAAAGCATATTATGGTTATCTTTTTCATATCAACAAAAATATTTGCTACGATAACTTAAGAACTGTTACCGTATGATTATCATTTTACTGACGTAATTCCGGTCAGCATTTTCTAATTTATAGAGGTAGATACCGCTAGAGAGTTTTCTACCTTGAGCATCGGTACCATTCCATTCAATAGCTGTTTCTGCATTCTCCATAGAGAGCTCATTAACCACCTGTCCTTTTAGATTATAAATTACAATTTTTGAGTTTTGATTTAGGATGTTCTTCTCAGTAGCAAAGGAAATTTTAGTATTTTCTGTAAAGGGATTAGGATAGTTGTACATTATGCTTTGGGTTTGAGGATTCTGAGGATCTACACTGGAGGGTGTATCCATATCACCGTAAACGCTAAACACAGTTTGAGTGGGGGAAGAATCATCTATTTCAAAGGAGTGATCTTCTCCGTATCCAGCTTCCAGATCCAAGCCATTACGACCAAATTTGAAATTAACATAGCGGTAGGTACCTTCCGGGAATAAGACGTCTCCGGACCAGAGAGAATCCTCTTCAATTTCAATTAAGGGGTTGTTGATTACGCCAAAACTCCAATCAAGAGGTGCTTCGGAACCATATACTCCTAATGAATCAAAAACAGCCCCGGCTGCCACTGAATCAGAAACATCTACTTCAAAGGTGACCGTTACGTCCTGATCAGTATAATCAGCAGGATTGTTGTTATTGAAATAAACTACAGGTAAAACCATAGTGGGGGAGGAATCATCAATTTCCAATTGTCTATTACCTATTTCATTTTCCCAGGTACTACCATTCACAAATTTATATTCTTGAGTGGGATTGGAACCGGCTGCAAATACCACGTCACCGGCATATACATCATCACCTTGCGCTGTAAGGGTATCTACACCAGGTGTCCAGCCATTGAATGTGCCAGCTACCGAGACAGGTTCTGCAGGTCCTACTACGCTTAAATCAACCTGAAAAGTAACTGTAACATCCTGACTAATGCCACCTACAATAATATATTCTCCGGGATTATCGGGATCATAAGGTCCGCCACTATTTTGATCTGTTCCATAGGAATAATCACCATCTGTGGAATCATAGGCTTCACAATAGAAATGAATGGTATCTCCTGAACCAAAATAAGTATCAGGGATAATACCCATATATTCATCATTGTCACCTACATCATTATTATAATCCATAGCTACATTAACAAAATCTGTTTCAGAGGCTTGCTTGTAATAAAGTGTAGCAGAAATACTGTCACCCTGTCCAGGATTATCGGTAACTCCCGGTTTCCATATCTGATAATATACTGTTATATCTTCTCCATTGGTTTGATGTGATCCTGAATTAGGCCAGATACCTCCGCTCCAACCTATCTCAGCCAAGGCTGCTGAAACCAGGACAAAGCTTAAAATCACTGTAAACACTAGTATTTTTTTCATATTTAACTCCTTTCATAAATTTAAGTTAGTTTATTAGTAAATCATAAACTTTATTAGCTGTCAATATTTTTAATTTTATTTATTTCATGATTATCATTTTTTTGGTTATTATTTTTTGGGGAGTTTGTAA
>JAGXLO010000037.1 GCA_018334695.1 Candidatus Cloacimonadota bacterium | reverse complement strand
CATCAGCTCAGGATAAAGTCGAGGCAAACCTGAGTGACAGGGAATATTTTCAATCTCTTAAAAAAGGAAATAATGTTGTTGGTTATCCTATTATCGGAAAAACAAGCGGGCGCAAATCCTTTGTTATAGCTGTTCCAATAATTAAAGAGGAAGAGGTGGTGGGTATGCTGGGTAGCTCTGTTTTTCTGAATGAATTTTGGAACTACCTTAAGGAGCAAATAAAAATTCCATCGGATTATGATTTTTATACTATCGCTGCAGATGGAATCACGATTTTTGATCTGGAGAGCAAAGATTTAATGTTGAATGATACCCTTGAGGAGTCTTCCACTTCGTTAGTTGCAGCCGTTGAAGAGATAATTTCAAAAAAAGACGGTATAGTTACCTATGAATGGAACGAGAAGGAAAAAACTGCTATCTTCACTAAATCTCATGTATGTGACTGGCGATATGTTCTTTCATATATTGATTAGATTATAGTTATTTTACAAAATATTTTGCAATGAACTGAAACGTCCAGTCCTAAAAAACATTGTCACTCTGAGGAATGGAATGACAAAGAGTCTTCCAATAACCGGCAACAAACTAAAAAATGTAAAAATACACCGCCAAGGTGGGAAGACGCGAGGAAGAATGACTATGTTACTGTGTGACTGTGGGAAAAGAGGATTCAGGGGTCAGATGTCAGGATTCAGGGAAAGAAAAGATTAAAGAAAAAAAGAATAACGAAAAAAGGCAAAAAATACACCAGACCTAAAAAGCATTGTCACTCTGATGAGCGAAGCGAAGAAGTTTACAATGCCGATTTATCGGTGAGTCTCCTTCAATGAGACTTCCCAACTCGTTGGGACAAGTCGAATTAATCCCGATAGCGAAGCGTATCGGGGCAAAAGCTGGCAATATCTGAAACAGAGAAAAGACTGTGAGAAGAGAGGACTCAGGATTCAGATGTCAGGATACAGGGGTCAGGATTTAGAAAAAAGTCACGAGTAACGCGTGACAAGTGACAAGTGAGGCGTGACGAGTAAGAAGAGGGTTTAGGATATAGGGAATAAGATTTAGGGATAAAATATAAGAATAAGATTAGCAGGATGCTGGAATTAAATTAAAAATTAGATAATGTAATTCCCCTCTCGAGAGGGGTGGTTCCGCTCTTGCGGAAGCGGGGTGTGTAAATACTTCTTTCTTCATTTTTTCTTTGCTTGCCCTGTGGAATCCGACAAGTCGGTGTGCCCAGCACAATGCAACACGAATTGTTCCGGGAGAAAACACTAGTTTTAAAAATGAAATAAGATTATGAAGCAGCAGCATAAATAAAAAATTTGATATACGAAATAATTACTATAATTTCCTCAAATTTCTTGACAGTTTTTATTAATCAATAGTTTTGCGACAAATCAATAATTGGAGGATTAAGATGGCAGTAACAATTGATAAAGAAAAATGTGTTGGTTGTGGCGACTGTGTAGAAGTTTGCCCCACCGATGCCTTGTCACTTGTTGACGAAAAAGCAGTTTGTGATGAAGACCTTTGCGTGGATTGCGGCGTTTGTATCCCGGAATGCCCGGAAGACGCTATTTCAGAATAAAATTTATAACATATTATATAAGCCACTCATTATTTAATTGGGTGGCTTTTTTATTAAAATTTATGAAAAGTAATATTAAAATTATCATTTTAACTATATCTTTATTAATAGTAAGTTGCAGTAGTAATCTTATTAAGAGCCCAATAGTCAATAACTCTCCTAATCTGCCAGATGACAGCTTGCGAATTCAATTTGAAAAATCACAACAGATAATTACTGACCAGCAATTAACAATTGATTCACTTTATACTAATCTGCAAACTTTAGAAAATGAAATTAAATTTCTGAATAGTTCCATACGAATCAAGGATCATAAAGAATTTCCCGATACCCTGCATTTTGTTGGATATACTTTTGATCTTACCAATCCTCGCTACAGAGAAAAGTTTAAATACTGGTATAATGTAGAAATAAAGGTGGCTTACAAATACATACCTCGCACGACAAAATATTTTCCTATTATAGAAAAGATTCTAGAGAAAAACGATCTCCATCCCGACATTAAATATCTGGCAGCTGCAGAGAGTTACCTCAGCCCTTTTGCTGGTTCATCCGCTGGGGCAAAAGGATACTGGCAATTTATAAAGTCCACTGCCAAAATATATGATATAAAGATAGATAAATTTGTAGATCAAAGAAGAGACATATTTATTTCTACACAGGCAGCTTGTGAATATATTCTGTGGGCAAAAAGATATCTCAAAAAAATGGGTTCAGATGATCTGCTGCTAGCTCTTTGTTCTTATAATGCCGGTATGGGAAATGTGAGAAAAACCATCCGCGAACAGGGAGAAAAGGACTTCTTTAAACTTATCCAGAGGAAAGATGAAACAGACCAATATATCTGGCGTACCCTGGTTATCATGTACATCATACAGAATGAAGATAAAATATTTTCAAAGCCTTTTGACAAAGAAGAAGATGTTTTAAAAAATAATAAACTGGTGGATTTAAAGCTTAATGGCTATTACAAAATTGACCAATGGGCACAAGCTCAGGGCACTTATATCAAAAAAGTGTGGGAACTTAATCCCTGGATAAATATCTATCAAAGAAGGCAGTATCGCTATTCGCCAATAAATGATGTAGTTTTATCTCCTGGTAGTTATAAAGTCTTAATTCCAAAAGACAGTAAATCAGACTCTGCCAAATTAGCTGCCCTTGAAAAGCAGTTTTTAAATGAAAATGAGGGATACTTTGTGGAACACACAGTAAAAAAAGGTGAAAATCTTTATCTCATAGCCAAGCGTTATAATACCACTGTAAGTAAATTGATGCAAATAAACAATCTTAGAAGTTCGGTTATTTACCCCGGACAAAAGCTGCAACTTTTTTCTACTGGAAAAAATCCGGCTAGTAATAAAAATCATTATGTGGTAAAGGAGAATGATACTATATCCAAAATTTCAGGCAAATTAGGAGTTAGTGCAACTGTATTAATAAATAAGAATAATTTAAAAACAAGGTATATTAACGGAAATAAGGTTGTTTACATCTACCCTGGACAAAAATTATATTATTGATTTAAATAAATTTTTCTTTGATATGAGAAATTAATTCATCAACAATATTATCTGCATTAATTTTTTTAATTACTTCACCCTTTTCAAATAAAAGAGCTTTGCCCTTTCCACCTGCTATACCAATATCAGCTTCACGAGCTTCACCGGGGCCATTTACAGTGCAACCCATTA
This sequence comes from Candidatus Cloacimonadota bacterium, assembly GCA_018334695.1. GTDB lineage: Bacteria > Cloacimonadota > Cloacimonadia > JGIOTU-2 > JGIOTU-2 > TCS60. The sequence continues at coordinate 15,981 of JAGXLO010000037.1, read as the reverse complement.
CTGCTACACTTAAGTTTTTCCTGATATCCAGCCTCTGTATTCTTTTTTCTACTTCATTTGCAATTGAAATGATATCAATTTCTGTTCTTCCGCAAGTGGGACAAGAAATGATTTCCGGTCCTGCATGTAATCCCAGCGATCTAAGAATTTCCACACCGGTTTTTATCTCTTCCAGGGGATTCGCAGTTAAAGACACTCTAATTGTATCTCCTATACCTTCAGCCAACAGAGCCCCAATGCCCAGGGATGATTTTATTGTTCCGGCAAATTTTGTTCCTGCTTCCGTCACTCCCAAATGAAAAGGATACTCTACCAGCTCAGCCATTTTTTCATAACTGCGAATTGTCAAAAGTACCGACGAAGACTTTAAGGAAAGTTTTAAGTTATAGAATTCATTATCTTCAAATAACTTAATGTAGCGCAAAGCACTTTTTGTCATTGCTTTTACGGAAACTCCAAAATTCTGCTGTAAATCATCTTCCAGAGAACCGGAATTTACGCCAATTCTAATCGCGATATCAGCAATTTTTGCTTCGGTTAAAATCTCTTTTACTTTTTCCTCAGAACCTATATTACCAGGGTTTATCCGTATGGCATCAGCTCCGTTTCTGATTGATTCTATTGCAAGTTCATGATTAAAGTGAATATCCGCAATTAATGGTATATTTATTTTTTTCTTTATTTGTCTAAGTGAATTAGCTGATTCCATATCAGGAACTGCTACACGAATAATGTCACAGCCTGCATTTTGTAATCCTTTTATTTGATTTACTGTAGCCTTAATATCTGTAGTATTTGTAGTTGTCATGGACTGAACCGAAATTGGATTCTGTCCTCCGATTTTTACATCTCCTACTTCTATAACACGTGTTTTTCTTCTTTTTATCATATTTTATCCCTGGTAGCAAATTTCAAAATTTAATAACTTCTTTTTTATATCATTTCCGGAACCAAAACCACCCAAACTTCCATCAGATCTGATAACTCTATGACACGGTACAACAATAGGTAAGGCATTACGATTTAAAGCATTACCTACAGCACGAGCTGAGTTAAAATTTCCCATAATTTTAGCTATATCTTGGTAGCTCGCAGTATTGCCGTATTCAATACTAGTGGTTACTCGCCAGACTCTTTTTTGAAATAAGGTGCCATCTAATACATAATCAAAATTAAACTTCTTTCTTTTACCAGAAAAATATTCCTCGAGTTCAGTTTTATATTGATTACAGTTGGAATATCTTATTTCTGTATCAGAAAAACGTTTATTCACAGTCTTGGCAGATAATTTTCCAAAACCGCTTTCAACGAGATGATTATTTTTAAAGATCAAAAACATCTTTCCCAAAAATGAATTTACGTTACTGAATTCTAATTTCATAGATTTTATAAATCTTTTAGTTTAAATAACTGTCAAATAAAATAATAATTTAGTTGACAAACAATTGACCAATATCTGTCTTTTTAAAAAAATTATAAATTAACTTTTCAAATTATCATTTATTGTTAATTTATCTAATCGACATAATTACAGGAGTTTATAAGATATGTGTGATGATTTAATTGACTATTTTATAGAGCTAGTTCAAATTGATAGTGAATCTAAGGATGAATTAAAAGTCGCCCAAAAGATCGAGAAGGATATTCTTGAATTAGGAGGAGCAGTACTTTTTGATGAAGCTCATAAAAAAACAGGTGGTAATGTAGGCAATCTAGTAGCCAAGATCCCCGGTAAAATTGATAAAGAACCTCTTCTATTTTGTGCTCATATGGATACAGTGGTACCTGGTAAGGGTATAAAACCCATTATAAAAGACGGAATAATTTCCAGTGAAAGTGAAACAATTTTAGGAAGTGACGATAAAGCTGGAATAGCAGAGGTTATGATAGCCATCAAAAATATTCAGAAGAAGAATCTTGATTATGCTCCCATAGAACTTCTTTTTACAATTTCAGAAGAGATTGGACTGAGGGGAGCTATCAATCTGGACTATTCTTTATTGGATTCAAAATTTGGTTATTCACTCGATAGTTCGAATATTGGTTCAATAACTACTCGTGCTCCTGCTCTGGACGAATGGAAGGTTACTTTTAAAGGCAGAGAAGCTCATGCCGGAATGGATCCGGATAGAGGTATCAATGCCATAAAGGTTGCTGCAGATGCCCTCAATCGTATTCCTCAAGGCAGAATCGATCATGAAACAACTATAAATACAGGAAAAATCAACGGCGGCGGTCCCCATAATATTGTGGCTTCCAAAGCTGTAGTAGAAGGGGAAATAAGAAGTCATAATCTTGATACACTGCAGGAGACTAAAAATCTTGTAGGAGATATATTTACTCAGGTAGCTAAGGAGCACAAAATTAAGATCAATAATAAAACTGTTATGGCTACAGCAGAATTCGCAATAGAAAAAAACTTTTCTAATCTGGAAATAGATGATGATGCAGAAATTGTAAAATTAGCAAAAGAAAGTGCAAAAGAAACGGGCTTGCAATATAGTATTGATATTGGTGGCGGTGGTAGCGATGCTAATATTCTTTATGACAATGGAATAGTTACCCCCATTCTTGGTACCGGAATGAATAATGTCCATTCCAAATCCGAAAATATTAAGATTAAAGATATGCAAAAGACTTTAGACTGGATTGAAAAAATAATTGAATTATATTCAAAAAAATAGAAACTAACAAAAGGAGTTAAATATGAAAAAACACTTAATGTCACCTGGTCCAACACCAGTACCAGAGGATGTTCTTTTAACAATGGCAGAGCCCATGGTACATCACAGAACCCCTGATTTCATTGCTAAAGTAGGGAAAGCCATGGAGGGCTTACAATACATCTTTCAAACAGAAAATGATATACTTATTTTTTCCTCATCAGGAACCGGTGCAATGGAAGGTGCAGTAGCAAATATTCTTAACCCTGATGATAAAGCATTAATAATTCGAAATGGGAAATTCGCAGAACGTTGGGGCGAAATTGCCGAGAGTTTTAAGACAGATCCTATCTATCTTGATGTTGATTGGGGCGAAATTTGTGATCCCGATGAAATCAAAGAAATCCTGAATGAAAATCCCGATATAAAAGCTGTTTATACTCAATTAACAGAGACCTCAACCGGTGTAGTTATGCCTATTAAAGAATTGGGCGAAATTATTAAAGATACTGATGCTCTTCTTATTGTTGATGCTATCTCAGGTCTTGCCGGACAGGAATTCTATATGGACAAATGGAATGTAGATATTTGTGTTGCCGGTTCTCAAAAAGGCTTGATGTTGCCACCCGGTCACGCCTATGCCGCAGTTAGTGATAAAGCATGGAAAGTAATTGAAAAAAACGAACAACCTCACTACTATTTTGATTGGATGATTTATAAGAAGAAATTGGTTGGGAGTCATAAGGATCCTTTCACAGGTTCTGTAGTTCACGTAAAAGGTTTGCTAAAAGTTATTGACAGGATAAAATCAGAAGGTATAGAGAATATGTTCCAGCGTTATAAAGTTCTAGCAGAAGCTACCCAAAACGCAGTGAAAGCACTCGGGCTTGATCTTTTTGCAAAAGCACCCTGTGATGTGGAAACATCTGTTAAAATTCCAGAATCTGTCGATGGTAAAAAATTGACTAAACTTATGCGAGACAAATACGGCTTTACTATAGCTGGTGGTCAGAAACATGTAAAAGGTAAAATTATTCGTATAGCTCATATGGGTTATATTGAAGCATTTGACGTTATTTCAGTAATTGCCGGCCTGGAAATGGTTCTTAAAGAATTAGGCTGGGACTTTAAAGTAGGTGCAGGTGTAGCTGCTGCCCAACAAGTTATTAGTGAAAAATATAAATTCTAAAACTACAAAAATCAAGCTTTAAGCGGGAATTATTTCCCGCTTTTTTATTTTTATGGCTATCAAAGTAAAAAAAGTAAAAGATAATTCTATACTCTCAGAACAGAATGTAGAAGCTGGTGATCTGCTCGTTTCTATCAATGATAAGGAAATTAATGACAATCTGGACTATAGATTTTATGCCAGTGAAGAAGACCTAAAACTAGAATTTAAAAGAGGAGACAAATTTTTCAATCTAAATATCGAAAAGGAATTTTACGAAGATATGGGTCTGAAGTTTTATCCCATGCAATATCGCAGGTGCGCCTGTAACTGTATTTTTTGTTTTATTGATCAGATGCACCCTGATTCCAGACCCTCACTAAAAATCAAGGAAGATGATTATCGGCTATCCTTTATGTTTGGTAATTTTATAACTCTGGTCAATATAAACCAAAACGATTACAAACGCATATTGAAACAAAGATTATCTCCGCTTTATATTTCAGTCCATACTACAAACGATAAATTGCGAAAAAAAATGATGCGCTACAAGAAAAATTTCTCAATAATGGAGAAGTTAAAATATCTGGCAAGCAATAATATTATGATGCATACACAAATTGTGCTTGTGCCGCAATATAACGATGGTGAGGAGTTAGAGAAAACCGTTAAAGAGCTTGCTAATCTTTATCATCATATACAGACTATTGGTATAGTACCAGTGGGTCTAACGAAATACCGGGAAAATTTACCAAAGATTAAAGCTGTTGATGTAAAACAGTCACAAAAACTGATAAATCAGGTTGATAAATGGCGTTCAGGATTTTTTGAAGAATTTGGAGGTGGAATTGTACAGCTTGCCGATGAATTTTATCTAAAAGCAAAAAAACCAATACCGCCTGCAGACTATTATGAAGGTTATGCCCAAATTGAAAATGGTATAGGCATGGTGAGACAGTTTTTAGATGCAATGCCCGAATATGTTGAATTAATCAATTTTAATTCTAATCCTGATTCCATATCTATAATAACAGCTGAGTTGATCTATCCCGTAACACAAAAATTTGCCGAAGAAATTGAAAAATATTATGATGTTCCGGTTAATGTAATTGAAGTAAAGAATAAATATCTGGGAGAAAATGTAACAGTATCCGGTCTTTTAGCAGCTAAAGACGTAATAGAAGCCCTGAATAGCCAGAACAGCGGAGCACTGATACTTATTCCACGTAATATGTTTAATACTGACGAATTGACTCTGGATGATAAAAAAGTAGAGTGTATAGAAAGGGAAACAGGCAAAGAGATTCAGATATTGTGAACATATCATAGCTGCTGGAATTTTTCAAAAACATTGACAAAATAATCAACAAAACTGTTTCTAACAATTCAATTTATAATTAATATTAGAAAGGAAAAAATAAATGAACAAGAAATCCAAACAATTTCTAAAAACTCTATTACATACTCCCTCTCCCTCCGGGTATGAGCACGAGATAAGAAAAGTGTGGATGCAGGAGATGAAAGAATACGCAGATGAGGTTAGAATCGACGTTCATGGCAATGTTATCGCATCCTTGACTACAAGCAAATCTCCCAAGATCATGTTATCCGGTCATATGGACGAACTGGGATTCCAGGTACGGTATATCGATAAAAATGGTTTTATCTTCTTTAATCAACTGGGAGGATTTGATATTGGCTTGATTCCAGGAAGAAAAGTGCGAATTCATACTAAGAATGGTGATATTCTTGGTGTTACCGGTAAAAAAGCAGTGCATCTGCTTAAGAAAGATGAGAGAAGAAAAGCGGTTAAACCGGAAAATCTTTACATTGATATCGGAGCAAAAGATAAAGAAGAAGCTGAGAAACTGGTAGAAATTGGCGATTCCATAACTTATGACCCAAACTTTGAAGAATTAAGAAACAATATATATACATCCCGAGCTTTTGATGATAAGATAGGCTCTTTTATTGTAGCGGAAGTTATGAAAAATATTCACAAACAAAAGAAAGATTTCAATGCTTCATTATTTAGTGTTTCTTCCTGTCAGGAAGAGGTTGGGGTTAGAGGCGCTCAAACCTCTGCTTATGGAATCGACCCTGATATTGGTATAGCGATTGACGTAACTAACTGCTCGGATACTCCCGATGCCAGTGAAAAGCGTGTAGGTGAAATAAAATTGAATGCCGGCGGTACTATTAATCGCGGTCCTAATATAAATCCAAAGGTGTTTGAAATTCTCAAAGAAGTGGCTGAAGAAAATGATATAGATTATCAAGTAGAAGCCAGTTCTCGTCCTACTGGTACAGACGCTAAGGTTATTCAAATAACTCGTTCTGGTGTGGCAGCGGGGCTCCTGGGAATTCCCTGTAGATATATGCACTCATACACAGAAGTTATATCCCTAAAAGATACTCAGGCTGTTATTGATATTTTAACTAAATTTTGTCTATATGTTGATAAAAATATAGATTTCACTCCATAGATTAATTATACAAAGGGCTTCTTAAATTTTTAGGAAGCTCTTTTTAATTTTAAAAGGAATTTTATGTCAGTTAAAGTAGTTTTGGGAGCACTGTGGGGAGATGAGGGGAAAGCAAAAATAGTAGATTTTTTGGCTCAGGATATTGACGCCATCGTTAGATTCCAGGGTGGTTGTAACGCAGGTCATACAGTAGTTCATAACGACAATAAAATTGTTATGCATATGGTCCCTGTGGGAATATTGCAACCGGAAGTAAAAGCAATTATCGGCAATGGGGTTGTAATTGATCCTATTCAATTAAAAAAAGAACTGGAAGAGCTAAAAGAACAAGGTGTGAATACTAAAAACCGTCTTTATATTAGTTCAACTGCTCATATTACCCTGCCTCTTCACTTATTTCTGGATGCTTATAAAGAAAAACAAAAAGGCAAAGAAGCAATTGGAACTACCAAAAAAGGTATAGGACCCACCTATACAGACAAAGCATCCCGCATTGGAATCCGTATGTCTGACCTTTTGCACCCGCAATATTTCCAAAACAGAGTGCTAAATCTAATCAGACAAAATGAAGATAAACTGGGAGCATGGCTTAAAAAGAACGATGTAGATAAAATGATTAATAATCTGCTGGAAATCGGCAAAGAGCTGGAACCATTGATTACTGATACTCCATATCTTATAAATGACATGATAAAAGACGGAAAAAATGTTATCTTTGAAGGAGCACAGGGCACATTACTTGATATTGATTTTGGTACTTATCCTTTTGTTACTTCTTCCAATCCCAGTATAGGCGGCGCAATCACGGGTAGTGGCGTAAGTCCCCAAAAAATTGAGCAAACTATTGGAATCTTCAAATCTTATATAACTCGAGTGGGAAAGGGACCGTTTCCTACAGAAATGGAAGAAGAAACAGCACAAGAGATTAGAAAAAAAGGTAATGAATTTGGCGCAACTACCGGCAGACCCAGAAGATGCGGCTGGTTTGATGCTGTGTTAGGTAAATACTCTGTCATGGTTAATGGCTTTGATAGTATTGCAATTAGCCTGCTGGATGTCCTTACTAATACAGATAAAATCAAGATCTGTACTTCTTATCAATATAATAAAGAAGAATTGCTTAGAATACCTCAGGAGCAACAATTATTTTCTAAAATAAAACCAAACTATATTGAATTGCCGGGCTGGAAGGAAAATATAACGGATATTAGAGAATTTGATGATCTGCCCAAAAATGCAAGAAATTATGTCTATAAAATTGAGGAGTTATTAGCAGTAGATGTAAAATGGATATCCGTGGGGCCAAACAGAAAGCAAACAATTGTGCGCTAAGCCATGAGTTTGATTTTTGAGAATCTAACTTTTTTTTATAAAGATCAACAAGACAGAAAAATTTTAGATAACTTTAATCTGGAACTTACTCCGCAAGCCAGAATAGGGGTCTACGGTAAAAAAGGAACTGGTAAGAGTACTATTCTGAAAATATTAAATGGAGAAATAAACAATTATTCAGGCACTATTTCAATTGACGGCAAATCTATAGCAGAAATGAATAATACTTCAGCTAAAATAAGTTTACTCTACCAAAATCCGGAGAAACAGTTCATATTTCCCAAAATTAAAGATGAATATAAATTTATCGTACAAAATAGAAATGACGCTACTGAAAAGAGGATAAAAAAAATTTCACATGTTTTTAACTTCAATCTTGCTGAAATTATCAAATCGGAAAGAACAATATTTGATCTATCTTCAGGGGAAATTCGCCTGTTGCAGATTATTTTTACTTTAGCAAGAGATATGAATTATTATATTATGGATGAACCATTCCAATATCTTGATGATGAGGACAGACTGCACTTTGTAAATTATTTAGATGAACTAAACAACTATGCCATATTGTTTTTATCTTCAAAGAAAAAGGTATTGCAACCCTTATCAGAAAGAATAATCAACTTTTAATTTACAATAAAATTTTACCTTCCCATAAAAATAAATCATTAACAATAAAAACATTGACTGATATTGCTAGATTTACACAAGTTAAATTAATTTTATCAAATAAATAATATTTTTATTTCTGGAGTAAAAATGCTAAAACATAGATTAAAAAACATATTTGTCATAATTCTAATTTTCGCTTTGACTACTACGTTGCAAGCTGGTGTAGAAGAAGATTATGAATTTGCCAAGCGCATGTATGACGACACTCTGTATGAGGAGGCAATTAGCAAATTTAACAACATAATTGCCGCATATCCCACCTCCGAAGAAGCCGAAAAATCCGAGCTATACATAGGCAACTGTTATTTTCAGCTGCAAAACTACGCCAAAGCAATAGAAGCTTATAAACATTTAATAGAAGCATATCCTGATACTAAATATATGCTAGATGCTAAATTTCACCTTGCTGAAAGCCAATTTAGATATGAACTATATCTACAAGCTGCAAAAAATTATGAATGGCTCATGAATAAGTATCCCGAGAGCCGATTTACCCTGCAATCTCTTAAAAATGTTGTTCTTTGCTATAAATATGCCGGAAAATACAACGAAGCAATACTCGTAACTGAGCAAATACTAAAAAATTATGCAGACCAACCGCAAATTCCTGAAATAATTCTTCTTCTGGCAGAAATTTATGATTTAAATAGTATGGATAAAGAATATCGCATGGCACTGGAAAAAATCATAGCAGATTATTCAAAATCGAATGCACGCTGGAAAGCAGCCGAAATGCTGGCTGATACCTATTTAGAGATAAAAAATTATGACAAAGCCCTGCAAGTAATCGAGCAGAATCTTAAAAAAATTACACCAAGACATCTGGAGCAAGATCTGGTTCGAAAGAAAGCAAAAATATTTTTTGAATCAAATAAATTGGATTCTGCTCTGACAGTCTATAAGAAATATATCATAAAATTTGATGATGCAAAAGATCTTGATAAAATGAATGCTCAGGTCATCAGAATAAATTATAAACAAGGTGAATACGAGATAGCCATCGAAAACTGCGATGAATTTATACAAAATTTTCCTTACTCAGAATTAATACCCGAAATTTATTTATATAAAGCTAAAGCAGCCAGGAAAATAGGCAAATATTCTCTGGCGCTAAAAGCTCTTAATGATGAAAACTTTGTAAACAGCGCTAAAAATTTGCGCTACCGGGCTCAATACCAAAAAGTTTTTGTATTTGATTCTCAAAAAAAATATGATCAATCCGTTCCAATATATCTTGATTTGATTCAGAATTATCCTGATTTTGTAGCAAGTGACAGTGCTTATTTTCAGGTGGCTCGCATCTATCATCTTAACAAAAATGATTATAAAAAAGCTATTGAATACTATCAGATAATTTTAAATACATTTCCGAAAAGTGAATTGAAAATCGAAGCAAATCTATCTCTGGCAGAATGTTATGAAAAAATTGGTGAATTTAAAAATTCTTACCAAATTCTGGAATCCTTGCAGAGCAGAATTGATTTAAGTGCTAAAAATCGAGAATTGGTTAATGAAAAAATAAACTACCTAAAAGATTTTAAAATCAAAGATTCTGATGAGGCACTGAATTCATTTATGAAAAGTTTTGCCGATTTTCTTTATACAAGAGATGAATATAGAGCTATTAAGGACGTGCTAAAAATATATAATGAGGATCTTAAGAATTTTTCTCAAACAATAAAAATCGCAGAAAGATTTAAAAAATTTAATAACAAACCTGAATTTCTTTTACTAAAAGCCAAAGCCTACTACCAATTGGCACAAAAATATGAATACGAAAATAATATTGAAGCTTCTGATGCCTTCAAGAGTGCAAAAAATATATTTAATAAAATTATAGACGATTTCCCAAATAGTCCTCAGTTTGCTTATGCGGAATATTACTCTATCGAAATTGAAAAACGTCAATATGAAGAAAAAAGCTCTGAATATTATGATTTTTTACAAAGATCCTATAAAAAATTTATCGACCAACACTCTACATTTCCTCTAATAGGAAAAATCTATCTAAAACTTGCTTCGGTAATGATAGATCAGGACGATTTTGATAAACAGGAAGATGATAAAATTATAATTTATCTGCAACAAGCAGCAACCCTAACCAATGATAAAAATGTAAAAAACACGGCTTATGCTAAACTTGGTTCCATCTATACTGATAATGAAAAATATAATTTAGCCCTTAAACAATTCAATAAAATTGATAAAGAAATTTTAAAAAACCGAGGTGATATATTATTCCGTGTAGGATTAGTGGAATACGAACTTGATAATTATGAAAATGCTCTTAATTATTTAAAAGTTTTTACCAATTCATTTCCTGATGATAAAAATTATTATACAGGTTTAAAATTTATCGGTAACATCCTAAAGAAACAAAATAATTACGAGGATGCAATATATTATTTCCAAAAAGTCACAGCAACTGAAAAAGCCAATCAAGATGAAGTGCTTCGTGAACTGGTGCAATTATACCACAAAACAGGTCAATTTAAAAAAGCAATTGAAACCTCTGCTAATATTAAAGATGTAACTAATGATGACAGAAGGGCACTGGCACAAATACTTTTAGCAGATGGCGCTACAGCGGAGGCATTACTGGTTATGGAAAAATGTATCGAGAGTGAGAATAATCTTAATAAGCAGTTGCAGGATATTCTTTTTGTGGCTAATATACACTTTAGAAATGGAAATTATGAAAATGCACTTGAAAATTACCAAGATATTTTGTTGTTTAGTCAAGAATATGATAATAGGATGAGCGAGTTTGCGGATTTGGCTTGGAAAAAAATTATCCAAAACCTAATTGTTTCATCCTATGAAAGCGGATCTCGCAGTAAAGCAGAAGACTATGAGAAACAATTTGATGATATAATTGATGAGAACACCCAACTTGATGCAAATCTGCTACTGGCCAGAGGTAAGTATTATGCGCCTTTGGACCGGGATAAGGCTGAGGATATCTTTGATGATGTCATTGATGATTTTGCACAAACCAAAGCGGCTGAGAAGGCATATTTCCAGAAATCAATCATTAAAATTAAGCAGCAGGATCTAACTGAGGCTAAGGAAATATTAAATGAATTTATAAAAAAATTTCCCGATTCGGAGCTTATAAATAATGTGCGCCTAAAGCTGGGTTCAATAAACTTTTCAAACAGTAATTATAAAGAAGCACTTGATAATTATAAATATGTAATTGCTAATGATAAAGAAGGTAAATTAGCCACCCAGGCAATAGAAAATTTTGCTTTAACCTGTAAAGCCATGGGAGAATGGCTGGTAGCAATAGAAGCGTATCAGCTCCTGCAAGAGAGAGTTGATTCGCCCCGGATCAAACCTAAGACGCTTTTTGAAATAGCATATTGTTACTACATGGACAAAAAATATGATAAAGCAATAGGCATGTTCAATAAAGTGGAAAATCAGGTTTCCGACCGAGAATTACTGGCGGAAATATATTTCTGGATAGGGGATTCCTATTTTCAGAAGCAGGAATACGAAAAAGCAATAGAAGAACTGCTAAAAATTGTATATAATTACAATGATTATCCTCAGTGGTATGTTAATGCAAATATCAAAATTGCCACAGCCTACGAAAAACAGGAAAAATTTGATAAAGCCCGAATGTTTTATCGCAACGTTATTAATCGTTTTGGAACAGAGAACCGCTGGGGCAAAGAGGCAAAGAAACTAATGGACAGTTTACCTTAAAATTCTTATAATTGAATAGTTAATTTAACAAACTTGACAGAAAATTCGCCATCTCAAGCTTCAATTCGTAAAATATTTAGTAGAATTTTTTAGATAAAAATAATATTCTATTGACTCGACTTAACTTAAGCAAATGCATAATTTTAAAATAATTTATTCTTATTTAAAGCCTTACTGGAAACGGATATTAGCTGGCATTATCTGCCTTTTGATAGTAGATGCAGCTCAGCTGATTATCCCCAAAATCATACAGCATGTGATAGATACCATGCACAAACCCGGTTTTACTATGTCCGTTGTTTTCCAGTTTGCTCTGCTCATATTTGTTTTAGCACTTATAATGGCAGGTTTACGTTTTCTATGGCGCGTTTTATTAATTAAAAACTCTTTTAAAATAGAACGTAAGTTTAGAAATGACTACTACGAACATTTACAAAAACTTTCACAAAAATTTTATCAACAACACAACACAGGCGATTTGATGGCTTATGCTACTAACGACCTGCGGGCAGTGCGTATGCTTTTTGGAATTGGCTTTGTTATGGCTTTTGATGTAATTATCATGATGATACCAGCTCTTATACTTATGGGATCTATAGATTTTCGCCTTACTTTGTATGTGGTTATTCCTCTTCCCATTGTTACTTTTATCATGGTATTTTTTGGCAGAAAGATACATAGGCGTTTTTCTAAAGTGCAGGAAATATTCGAAAAATTATCCGGCAGAGTCCAGGAGATTATATCTGGTATAAGGCTTGTTAAGTCTTTCAATAGGGAAGAACAATTCTCCGAAAGGGTAAACAGCCAATCAAGAAATCTTGTTAATCAACGTATAGATGTAGTGAAAATTTGGGGATTATTTTTTCCCCTTATGTTCATGATTATTGGTATAAGCCAGCTGCTTATGCTATATTTCGGTGGTAAGTTAACAATTCTTAGTGATATAACAATTGGTGAACTTGTTGCTTTTAATAGTTATTTACAGCTTTTGTCTTGGCCTGTTATCGGTATTGGTTGGATTGCTAATCTTTATCAAAGAGGTACAGCATCATTAAATAGAATACGAAAAATTATGGCAGAAGAGCCGGATATTTATGATGATGAAGAATTAGTGGATCATTCAATTACAGAACTTCACGGAAAATTAGAAGTAAAAAACTTATCGTTTTCATACGAGGATTACGAAACAGAAATTCTTAAGGATATTAGTTTTTCGATAAATAAGGGAGAAACTTTAGCCATAGTAGGGCAAACCGGATCAGGTAAAAGTACAATTATAAAAATTTTAACCCGAATGGTAAACCCACCCCGAAATACGATTTTTTATGATGATAATGAAATATATAAAATTCCTCTCGATACTTTAAGAAACGGTATTGCTGTAGTGACTCAGGATATATTTCTCTTTGCTTCTACTGTCAAAGAAAATATTAGAGTCGGCAATAAAAAAGCATCTTTGCAAAAAATCGAGGAAATAACTCAGATGAGTCAATTCCATAAGGATATACTGGACATGGAAGATCAATTTGATTCTGTGATAGGCGAAAGAGGAGTCTCACTTTCTGGTGGTCAAAAGCAAAGATTGGCCATAGCAAGAGCTCTTATAAAAAATGCTTCATTTTTAATACTGGATGATGCTCTCTCTTCAGTAGATACGGAAACAGAAGAATTGATTCTTAAGGAATTAAAAGAATATCAAAAAAACAGAGCTAATATCATCATAGCCCACAGAATTTCTACTATGAAACATGCTGATAAAATTATTGTTCTAAAAGATGGAGGAGTTGCAGAACGTGGTACTCACAAACAGCTTGTTCGCATGAATGGGATCTATACGGATATCTATAACAAACAAAAATTAAAAGAAGAATATGAATTATAATTTAAGAAGATACTATGCGTAGAACATTTTTTGAAGAAGAAAAAACAAGCAAGCTCTATGACAAAGAATTAATGAGCAGATTATTTAAATATCTTCTACCTTATAAACTTCAATATGGTATAGCTATATTATTACTCCTATTCGTTGCATTTGCCAATATAGCTATTCCCTACATGCTTAAATATGGTATAGATAATTACATAAAACCTTCCGAAAAAATCCTGGACCTGGAAGATAATCCTCAAATATATAAGGATTTTACTACAAAATTTGACGAATATATAATAGATAAACAAGGTAAAAAGTTATTAATAAAAAGTTATAACTTAGATAAATTACCACCTTCCGATTATCATAAACTAAAAGATGAAAAAGAGATAAAAAAAATTTTTTATGCTTCATTTCCGTTAAATCAAAAAAATACTGAAGTTGCAGAAAAAAATCCCGATCTGATAAAAAAGTTTGGTAATCATTATATCATAAAACAGCAATCTCTTAATCAACTTTCCTCAGAAGATGCCAGAAATTTACAATCTAATAATATTCAGGGATTATTTAGTCTTTCTATTATATTCTTAATAATTCTAATACTGCGCTTTGTATTTAATTATGCTCAATTTTACATAAATCAATGGGCGTCAATGAATTCGATCTATGATTTAAGAGTTAAGCTGTTTGCTCATCTCCAAAGACTGCCTATGTCTTACTTTGATAAGAATCCAGTAGGTAGAATGGTTACTCGCGTTACCAACGATCTTCATGTACTTTCTCATATGCTCGGAGAAAGTCTGGTTAGAGTAATTCAGGATTTTGTTATGATGGGAGCAATTTTTGCTGTTATGATGTTCATAGATTACAAATTAGCCTTAATTACTTTCACGATTCTACCTCTAGTATTTATTTTTGTTTATAAATTCAAAGATTATATTAGAAAAGTGTACAGGCAGGTTAGAATAAAGCTGGCAAATATTAACTCCAAATTATCAGAAAATATTTCAGGCATGAAAACGATTCAGCTATTTCATAAAGAAAAAGAAAAATTAAAAGAGTTTAAAGAAACCACGCTGGAATATTATTTTGCTGAATTGAAACAATTAAAAGTATTTGCTGTTTTTAGACCACTGATAGATGTTATGCTGTATCTGGCTATAGCTTTAATAATCTGGTATGGAAGCGGACAAATTATGGCTGATATGATGTCTTTGGGTGTTCTGGTAGCATTTATTGGTTATATCAGAAGATTTTTCCGTCCAATTTCTGATCTTAGCCAAAAATATAATGTTATGCAGACGGCAATGGCTTCTTTGGAGCGAGTTTTCACTGTAATGGATACAGATCCCGAAGATTATGATAAATACATGATTAAAGATGAAAAGATCGTTGGCGATATAAAATATAAAAACGTTTCAATGTATTATGAAAAAGATAAATGGATTCTAAATGATATCAATATTGATATTAAAAAGGGAGAAAAAATTGCTATAGTCGGGGAAACCGGTGGCGGAAAAACTACTTTGACCAAATTGCTGTGTCGCTACTATCCCTACCAAAAAGGCGAGATTCTCATCAATGGCAAGAAGGTGGAAGATTACAATTTACAAAGTTTGCGCAAAAATATTGGAGTTGTTCAACAGGATGTTTTTATTTTTTCCGACAGCATACGTAACAATATTTCTCTTTTTGACCAATCAATTCCTCTTTCCAAAATTAAGCAAGCTGCAAAGTATGTGAATGCTCATAAGTTAATAAGCCGCTTACCAAATAAATATGATGAAAAAGCAAAAGAGCGTGGTGGCAATCTGTCAGCCGGAGAAAGGCAACTAATTGCCTTTGCCAGAGTTCTGGTGAGCGATCCTTCTATTTTTATTCTGGATGAGGCAACTGCAAATATCGATACGGAAACGGAACTGTTGATACAAGATGCAGTGAAGAAAGTGATGCAAAATCGCACTTCTATTATTATTGCTCACAGACTTTCTACCATAAAAAATGCAGATAGAATAATTGTTATTCATAAAGGCAAGATAGCTGAAAGAGGAACCCACCAAACTCTATTAAAGCAAA
>JAGXLO010000036.1 GCA_018334695.1 Candidatus Cloacimonadota bacterium | reverse complement strand
ATCAGGTATTTCGTCGAATTCTTCCAGAGAACCCTTTTCTGCTAATTCTTCCATTAATTCTTTGGAGTAAAAACCATTTTCTCTTGCAGCTGTTTCAAAGTAATCATTTATATACAAAAGTTTTTCACCATCCATCACGTTTTTCACATATACAAGAGAAAAATTCGGTTCGATCCCACCGGAAGTATCGGCAATCATACTGATGGTGCCGGTAGGAGCTATTGTAGTGGTAGTAGCATTTCTAATACCATTCTTTTTTATTTCTTCAAATAATTTATCCCAATCTTGACTTTTCTTTTCTTTTTCCACAGTTTTATTTGCATAAAGACTTTCAGCAAAATTGGGAAAGCTGCCTTTTTCTTTAGCCAGTTCCACAGATTTCACTTTGGAGTAGTAATCTACAAATTCCATTATCTCTTCTGCCAGTTCAATAGCTTCGTCGGAATTGTATGCAACTTCTAGCTGAACCAGTAAGTCAGCCCAGCCCATAATACCGAGTCCAATCTTGCGATTTGCTTTCACCATCTCCTCTATCTGATTAAGAGGAAACTTGGACCTGTCGATGACATCATCCAAAAATTCTGTAGCAGTAAAAACGGTTTCCTTGAGTAGATCCCAATTTATTTTTCCTTCTTTAACCATTTTGGCTAGGTTAATTGAACCCAAATTACAGGCTTCATTAGCTAAAAGTGGCTGTTCTCCGCAGGGATTAGTAGCAATAATATCACCCGCTTGGGGAGTGGCATTGTCTTTGTTTAATCTATCCAGAAAAACAATACCCGGTTCACCGTTATTATGTGCCATTTTTACAATCAAATCAAATACTTCTCTGGCGTTTAAACTCTCCACAGGTTCATTATTATAGGGTGAAATTAATTCATATTCTTCATCTTTTTCTACTGCATCCATAAAAGATTCGGTCAACCCCACACTGATATTAAAATTCGTCAACTCGGAAGTATCTTCTTTGGCAGTGATAAATTCCATGATGTCTGGGTGATCCACATTCAGGATAGCCATATTGGCACCTCTGCGAGTTCCCCCTTGTTTCACGGCATTTGTAGCTGAATTAAAAACTTTCATAAAGGAAACGGGACCGCTGGAAACACCGTTAGTGGATTGAACGGGTGCATTTTTTTCTCTTAACTTAGTAAAGGAAAAACCGGTGCCGCCGCCGCTTTTGTGAATTAAAGCTGCATTACGAACCGCATTGAAAATGCTTTCCATACTATCTTCCACGGGCAAAACAAAACAGGCGGATAGCTGCTGCAGATCATTGCCGGCATTCATAAGAGTGGGTGAATTTGGTAGAAAATAAAGCTTATCCATCACCTCAAAATACTTTTTCTGCTTCTCCTTATTACCTCCGGAAATATTATTGCTAACTCTATTTAGCATGTCAGCAGCATTTTCTTCCACATTACCGTCTTTATCTCTTTTAAAATATCTTTTCTTTAAAACCGCTAAAGCATTTGCACTTGTTTCCATATCATGTCTCCCGTTTAAAATAAAATTTTAAAATTCTATGCCTTTTCTTGCTTCCATTCCATTTTTAAAATAATGTTTGATTTCCTTCATCTCTGTCACCAGATCAGCTTTTTTAATCAATTCAGGATCTGCATATCTTCCGGTAAGGATCACTTCTGTATCTTGTCTTAAATCCAATAATTCCATAACATGTTTTAATGGGATTAACTCAAAATTCAAAGCGACATTTATTTCATCCAGAATAACAACATCGTACTTTTTAGTTTGCAGGACTTCTTTGGCTTTTTTGATAGCTTTTTCAGCTTCATCCAGATCGATTTCTGCGGGGTTATTTTTATTCACAAATTCAGGAGTGCCAAATTGAAAGATATCGATGTTTTTAATGTTTTGAAAGAAATCAATCTCACCATAGCCATAATCTTTTTTCATGAATTGTATCAGGCAAACTTTTTTATTGTGTCCAAGAGCTCTCGTGGCTAATCCCAAAGAAGCGGTTGTTTTTCCTTTTCCATTGCCTGTATAAATTTGTAACATCTAATCCTTTAAAATTGTAATAAAAAAAATGGGTGGTACTGGATTCGAACCAGTGACCCCTACGATGTCAACGTAGTACTCTAACCATCTGAGCTAACCACCCATATTTTTACAAAGCTGGTGAGAACTTTTTGATTTTGGTTTTAAGTTGTCAAAATTCTTACTAATTTTTTTTAAAAAATAAATTTCACCCTCTCCCAAAATTCTTTCTTTGCATTTTCTCGAAGAAAAAATGACATTATTAATTCGAAAAACAGAAAGATTGACATAAATTACTCACACAAAAAATTTATGCTTGCGGAGAATATATGAATATTGTACATAATAAATCAGGCTGGATAGAAGTAATATGCGGTAGCATGTTCAGCGGCAAAACCGAAGAGCTCATCAGGCGTTTACGTCGAGCTGAAATTGCCAAATTATGCATTCAAATTTTTAAACCGAAATTGGATAATCGTTATAGCAAGGATTATATTGTTTCACATAATGAACGAAGAATTGATTCTGTAGCTGTGGAGAACTCCGAAGAGCTTTTTAAACAAGTCAAAGAGGAAACAGAAGTAGTAGGGATTGATGAAGGACAATTTTTTGACAATAATTTAACTAAAGTTTGTAACAAATTGGCTGATGAAGGCAAAAGAGTTATAGTTGCCGGTCTCGACCAGGATTATCGGGGCAGACCTTTTCATCCCATGCCAGAACTTCTTGCCAGTGCCGAATATATTAGTAAAACATTGGCGATTTGTAAACAATGTGGCAATCCTGCCAATAAAACTCAGAGACTGGTAAAAAGTGACAAAGAAATTCTCCTGGGAGCAACTGATATTTACGAAGCTCGCTGCCGTAATTGTTTTGACCCCGATCTAGCCAAGGAAGAGGATTAAATGGAACTAATAAAGACCATAAACTTTTTTTTAACACTTTACCAAATTTTAATTTTAATTAGAGCTTTGCTTTCATGGTTCAATCCGAATTATGGTAGTCCTTTTGTTCAATTTATTGTAAAAGCTACAGAACCTGTTCTGCGACCAGCCAGACAATTTATAGGTAGATTATTCGGTTATAACAAAATGAGAATAGATTTCTCCCCTATTTTGATCTTTATCGCTATAGAAATTATACAAAGCCTATTAATAAATCTTGTAACCTAAAAGAATGTGAGGTTTTATGGATCTACATTATTCACCGTCAGAAATTGAAGAAAAGGATTTTTCTAAATCTCTTGCCGGTTATAAAAAATCAGAAGTTAATCTTTTTTTGCACGAAGTTGCGGAACAAACAGAAACTTTGAAAAAACAAATCAGCAAATTACAGGATAAAATTGAAACTCAGAGTAAAGAGCTGGAAAAAGTTGAGGAACAGAAAAATCTCTTAAAGCGAACACTTGTTTTAGCGGAAAAATTAAAAGACGAAACTCTGGCTAATGCAAAATCAGAAGCTGAAAATATCATTAAAGATGCCGAAATTTCCTCTCGCAAAAAGATTCAAAAGGCAAAAGATTATTTAAGTATATTGGAACACGAACTGATAAATCTAAAAGAGAAAAAGTTACAATTTACTTCTCATTTAAAAACACAATTAAAAACTATGCTCGAAAACCTGGAACGTTTTGAAGAAGAAAAAAAGCCTGATTTTGAAAAAACAAAGTCAACTCCAAAGGAGAAAACTGAAGATAAATATCAGCCAGAGGAAGATGAAGATAACTCCGAGCAGGAGGTAAATTCCGATTCCACTAATAATTTATCAGAGGATAAAAAGAATAATCTTGACAACGCTGATGAAAACAAATTTTAAAATTCACTAAATAAATTGTAGCTAATTATGATCTCTGAAAATAATATTGAGCTAAGTAGAAAATTTATATTGAATCACTATTCAGATAAGATTGATACTGTGATAGTTCTGGGAACAGGTCTGAGTAAAGTTGCTGATATCATAAATTTTGGATCCCAAATCCCCTATTCAGAGATTCCTAATTTTAAATTCTCTACTGCTCCCTCTCATAAGGGAAAACTGCTTCTGGGAAAACTACAAAACCAAAATATTGCCATAATGCAGGGAAGATTGCATCTTTACGAGGGTTATACAGCGCAGGAGGTTGTTTATCCTCTGTTTGTACTAAACAAATTGGGAGCTAAAAAATTGATAATTACAAATGCCGCCGGTTCCTTGAGTAGTGATTTAAGAACTGGCAATCTCGCCCTCATCTCCGATCATATAAATCTTACAGGAAGAAATCCTCTTATAGGAAAGAATAATGAAAATTTTGGACCTCGCTTTCCAAGCATGAATGACGCCTATCATAAAAATTTTATAGCAAAGGCAAAAAACATCAGTTCGAATAATAATCTGAATATCGGAAGAGGGATTTATGCAGGCTTACTGGGACCCAATCTGGAAACAGAGGCAGAATGTAAGATGCTAAAGACGATGGGAGCGGACTTGGTAGGTATGTCAACAGTTCTGGAAGTTATTTCTGCAAATTATCTGGGTATGAAAGTTTTAGGAGTATCTGCTATTACAAATATGTCTAACCTGTTCCACGAACAAGCTCATGATCAGAAAGAGATAGAAAAAGCTGCTCTTAAATCAGAGAAAAAACTTGTTATTTTAATAAAAAATTTTTTAAAGGAACACTAATTTCGGAGGAAACTATGACTGAAGAAAAATATGAAACTTATAAAGAAATATTGCTTGAAAATAGAAAGAAAATATTAAATAAAATTGAAGAGATCGATAGAAGCTGGAGTAAAACTCTACGTGAATCCACCGGTGATATTTCTGCTTATGCTACTCATCTGGCTGACCTTGGTTCTGAATCTAACGAAAGAGAAAAAGAAACGAGAATACTGGATAGAGAAATCAGACATCTTAAGGAAATTGATAAAGCTCTAAAAAGAATATATAAAGATAAATATGGAACCTGCACTTTTTGCGGTGAAAAAATCTCCCCTCAACGACTAAGAGCTATTCCCGAAACTGATTACTGCATCACTTGCAAGAAGAATATAGAAAAGAATAATAGCCGCAATCATAGAACTTAATTAATGAAATTAAAAAATTTTTTCCTGACATTTATTTTTTTTTTGACTTTAGATCAGATATCAAAAATTCTAATTCGTTCTCATTATACAATAGGCGAATCAAAAAAAATAATAGGTAGTTTTTTCAAATTTACCCGGGTGGAAAATCCAGGCGCTGTTTTTGGTATAACTGTAGGTAGAGCGAACTTTAATTATTACTTTTTTTTGTTACTCACAATACTTGCTGTTTTTCTAATAATCTACATGTTCATTTCCACAAAAAATATGCTTGCCAGATTTGCCTTTACTTTAGTTTTAAGCGGGGCAATTGGAAACCTTATAGACAGAATTGCTTTTAGGCAAGTAACTGATTTTCTTGACGTGGATTTCTTTGATTTCATTATACCTCGATGGTATACATTTAATGTTGCTGATTCCTGCATAGTTGTAGGAGTTATGATTTTATTAATATATTATATTTTTTTTGAAAAAGAAAACAATACCCAAGAAAATGGGTCTCAAAGGAGATACAATGAAGTATAAATTTATGCTCATTCTTGCTGTTTTTATTTTAACCTGTAGTTTGCTCATTGCTCAACAAGAAGTTAGTATTTATGATGTACAATATACAACAGATGCCGGTTCCGGTACCTATCCTTCCCCCTACGAAGGACAAACAGTTACTCTTACTGGTATAGTAACCGCAAGTAATTATTATTCCTCCGGCAGTAGTCTGCGGTTTTTTATTTCTGAACCAGAAGGTGGTGCCTGGAATGGTATTTATATTTTCCAAAACACCTACGAAGTGGAAGTAGGAGACGAAGTAACATTAACAGGTGAAGTTGACGAATATTACGGTTTTACCGAGATTACAAACATTTCTTCATTTTCTATTAATAGCAGCGGTAATCCTATTCCGGATGCTATTACTACAACCACAGCTGACCTTCAATCTCCCGCTACTGCAGAACAATACGAAGGCTGCCTGGTAAAAGTCCAAAATGTGGAAACAGTAGAAACTCCCAATAATTATGGAGAATGGTATGTTGATGATGGCTCAGGTGCATGCCAGATAGATGATGGAATTTTTACGTATGATGATCCCTCTATTGGAGAAGAATTTGCCTCAATCACAGGTGCTTTAGATTACAGTTTTAGCGAATATGCCATAAATCCCCGTGAGCAGTCAGATTTTGTGGCAGCTGGCAATGACACAATTCCACCTACATTATCAAGTGCATCCGCGCCTACACCACAGGAAGTGGAACTTACTTATAGCGAATCTGTAAATGACACCACAGCAGAAGATATAGACAATTACAGTATCACCAATCTTACTATAAATAGCATAGAACTTCAGGGCAATGGCAAAACTGTTACTATTAATACTTCCCTGCAAACAGAGGGGGAAACCTACACAATCACAGTCAATAATGTTAAAGACCTGGCGGGTAATATAATCGAACCAAACTCTCAAATAGAATTTACCGGATATGAGCCCGGTGCAGGAACTCAAATTGCCGATATTCAGGAAAACTTTGAAGATTACGACGGTGAAGAAGTTACTGTGGAAGGTGTAGTGACAATCGGTGATGGTTTACTGAATCCAGACCGAACAAAATTTTATATTCAGGATGAATCAGGAAAAGGTATTCAAATTTTTAAATATTCCCCTCTACAAAATTCATACAAACGTGGAGACAAATTAGAGGTTACCGGCTCTGTTACCAAATATAATTCTGATGTAGAGATTGAAGATCCCGAAATTACACTTCTGGGTGAAGATTATCCTTTGCCAGCTCCTAAAGATGTAATGGGAGATGAAGCACAAATTTGGAATGGTACATGGGCAAAAGTTGTGGGAGAAATTAGTGACATCTGGGACGCAAGTCAATATGGATTTTATCAGATAACAGTTAATGTACACGGAACAGATGTTCCTTTACAATTTTGGAATAGCACAGGTGCAGATGTGAGTGAATATGTAGTAGGAGATAATGTTGTTGCAAAGGGTATTATTGCATTTTATGAAGGCGATCTACAACTTACCTGCGGTTACGAAGCAGATATTTATAAATCCGGTGAGTTTGAATATTTTAAAATTGAACCAATGGAACCCACACCTGAAGATTCTGTAGAGATAACCTTTACTTATCCCGAGACTTATACAGGAGCTGCTGATTCGGTCTATTTAAAATGGCATACAATGCAACAGGAACCATTTAATAATATTACTATGACTCAAGGTGCTGCTTATAACAAATTTGTGGGAACTCTTCCAGCTCAACCTGCCGGAACTATGATCTCATTTTACACAGCAATTTTAGATACCTCCACTGATGAATTAACTAATTTTCCCAGTTCTGCTCCTAACAACCTGGAAAGTTTTGGTTTCTCAATCTCACAATCAAAAGCAATTCTAAAAGTCCCTCCTCGTACATTCTGTCCTGCCATGGGAGAACGTATGGAAATACAGGTAATTTCACAAAAAGACGACCGCGTAGTATTAAGGTTGTATAATAGTGAAGGTAAATTGGTAAAAACTTTCTTCAATAAAAATTCCAGTGGTTCGGAAATTATTCGCTGGGATGGTAAAGACGAGAATTTTAATGTACTCGATCCAGGTTTATATATTTGTCATCTGGAAGTTATAAAACGTTCTACCGGCGAGAAGAAAGTTGATACAGCTCCCATAGTTATAGCTGTACCCTTAAAAAATTAATTATAAATTCTTATTGAAAGGATAGTTATGAAAAAATATATTTTTGTCTTTCTGTTAATTTTTTCCCTTTCTGCCACTTCTGCTTTTGCAATATTCGAAGACTACCAACCATCTGCAAGAGCTCGCGGCATGGGAAATGCTTATATAGCCTCCGGAGATGATGCCGATATTCTATTTTATAATCCTGCCGCCCTAATAACCTCCACTCCCGGTGTTACTGCTGGTTACACTCAAGGCTTTGGACTGGATTACTTTACTCTTCAAACAGGAGCACTCTCTTATAAAGTTCCTAAAATCGGCATGATAGCTCTCGGTATCAAAACCATGGGCGTGGAATATGAGGATATCTCATTACAGGAAGAAGGAACTTATTCTCTAGCACATTCATTTGAAATAACCGGTGATGTTCACTCCGAACTCTACTTTGGTTATTCTCTTAACCTTTATCATCTAAAATTTGGGCAATCTGTTACCGGAATCCCCATGGGTAAAGAAAATACTTTTGGCGTTGATATTGGCGGTCTGGCAATTTTACATAATAGAACAAGAATTGCTTTTGCTGTAAAAAATATTAACAATCCCTCAGTTGGTGAAGACCTGGAAGAAGATATACCCCAATATCTAACAATAGGTTTTGCCTATGATCCCTACGATGATGTTACTACAGAAATTAACCTTAAACAAAAGTTTAGTGACGAAACTCAAGTCCATTTTGGAATTGAATATGAAATGTTCGAGAACTTCTGGTTAAGAACAGGTGCATCCACCTATCCAAATAGTATTTCCGGTGGACTGGGTCTGCTAATGAAAGGTGTAAAATTTAATTACGGCTTCAATACACATCCTGTAATTGCCCCCACTCATCATGTTTCTTTAGGTTACCAATTTTAAAAAATAGTCAGGACAGAAAAATGAAAAATAGCGAAAAAACTAATAAAAAGAATAAAGTTTCGTTTTATACAGGAATCGCTAAAGTCATCCTGGGGTTTGCTTCAAAATTCATCACGGACTGGGATAAGAAATCTGGCAACAAAGAAATGGATATAAAATATAAATCTTTGAAAAAGCAATCTGAAAAAAATAGCAAAGAGCTCCAAAAACGTATAGAAAAATTAACAATACGTATTTATTGGACAAATATGCTAGTAATAATTTTAACTATTTGTGTTTTCATTGAGCTAATTTTTCTAATTACAAAATTTTAATTGTGTGAAACTATTATGAATATGAAAAAAATAATTATCTTACTACTTAGTCTATTATTGTGTGCCTCTTTTCTTACTGCTAATGAGAAAAAGATCGATCTGAACAATGCTACTCTGGAACAAATTAAAGCTCTTCCTATCACCAACCAACAGGCTATGGCAATCTATGATTATCGGACTTATCTTGGATTCTTCGAATCTATTTATGACTTGACAAAGGTTAGAGAAATCAATCAGAAAACCATGAACAAACTTAAGGATTATGTTATAATTCGCCCCTATACAGATTATAGTGAGACTGCCCAAAGAAGAGACCAGATCCATTATCTACTGCGCCAATTATCATCTAACGAAGGCTCGCAGGAAGGCGTTGCTGATCTCTGGAAAAATCTGCTTATTACTCCTATCAACGTCAATACTGCCACATTCCGCGAATTGCATAACATCCCAACCGTTTGCGCCTCCGATGTAAAAGCTGTTCTCAAACAAAGACGCTTGGAAGATTTTTCTGATTACAGGAATCTTCGCAACTCTCCCGGCTTAACACATTACGGAGCTACCAGACTGAATCACTATATCTCTTATCAACCATCAACAACAAAAAAACTGCTTTTTAATTATAATTTTGAATTCGCTAACTCTCCTTTCCGGGAAGAAACAGAGGAAGTATTAAGAGAAAGTTTTGTCCCTGATAGTGTCAGCAGTAAATTTTCCATGTGGGGAAGATATAATCTGGATAATGCTAATCCCAATATTTCTCATAAATTTCGTGCTCGTTACGAAAGTAAATTTAATTTTGAACTTGACGCCAAGCTATTTCGCAAGCTGGGTGAAACTAACTCAATTAATCCTTTTGCACCGGATGATGATCTGAGCGACTTACTTGATAACAACTCCAAGTATAGCTTTACAGCTGATCTAACTCCTTATGATACAAAAATTATACTGGGAAATTATCGAGTTACTTATGGTCAAGGGCTTGTGATGCAAAATTCCGATTATTTCAACAGACGTGGAACCGGTTACGGCTTCAACAAAAGAGTTATCGGTATTTTTCCTGATATGTCCTCTACGGAAGAATTTGCCTTTAATGGTGTGGCTGTAGAACATACTAATCATCTGTTCGATGCTTCATTTTTCTATTCGAAAGACAAAAAAGATGCTGTGATCTGGGACAGTAATGGAAATGATTCACTTGATACAAACGACGATATTTTTTATTATATACTTTCCACCCCGCGCTTTAGCAATAAAGAGCTGGAAAATTCGGAAGAATATTTTAACCAATATCGACCCTATCTAGAAGAACCATTGCCCAGAATTTTGATGGCTCCGCGTCAGGATTATCTGGAAGAAAAAACCATGGGTGGACACATAGATGTATCTCCTTTGCTGGGAACCAATATTGGTATAACTGCTTACGAAGCTCGTTATAACAAACATTTTAATGTAGCAAATTACGACTCCCTGGCAGATTATCTTTTGACAGATCCTGATTACTACAACGACAAACTGGGTATGACAGATACCGACATTTCATCCTTGTACTCTACAAAAACCGATTCATATACCAGAGATTATAGAAGAGTATATGGTTTTGACTGGCTAACTACTTTTAAGAATTTAACACTTAAAGGAGAATATGCAGAGCTGGAAGTCGATGGTAATCCCCTTAAACTGGGCGATGATCCCAAGGCAATTGTAGCTACAGGTTATTTAAATTTTGAAAATCTGAATTTTCTTATGCTCTATCGCAATTATGACTTAAAATTCGATAACCCCTATTCTCGTGCCTTTAGTGAGCATGAAAGATTCTACGGCAGTATTCTGGAAAAACAATATTACCTTAAAAATCCACTTGTTTCACAGATTTATTACAATTCACCCTGGTCTCAACCGGAAGAAGGTATTTATATCGAATCACGCTATCGCTTTAACAGGCATCTAACTCTTACTCGAGCTTACCTTGATATATGGCAAAGAAAATCTGATGACAGGCTTAGTGTTCGCTTTCAGGGTGAACTTGATTATAGACCAATCTATCAGATTAGTTTACGCTTAAAGCAAAAATTACAAACAAATCGTGCTCAGGATGATTTTTCGCGCTCGGTTTCCAAAACAAGTGAAACAACTTTTAAATTTAGAAATTATCTAACAAATCGCGATCGCTTACAACTGGAATACCGGCATATGCAAGTATGGATGGCTCCCTACACCAACCTTACTGATCCTGCAGAGCCAGGTGATCCTAACCAGAATGCTCCTATCTTACCCACCGGCAATGTCCTAAATCATGGTAATTACATTGCTGCCAGTTATATTCACAATTTTAATGAATACTCAAGAATCGAGGGTTCAATACTTTTCTGGAACGGACACGGCACCAGCCATTGGGATTGGGAGGATATGGAAATAGATTTTATGGGAAGCGAAGGCATGAAATACTGGTTCTCAATTTACGATAGAATTTCCAGCAATCTCTCAATATTCTTTAAATATAAAATCAAACACTTTAAAGATAACAGTCTTTACCTCAGACAATATAATGAGCCCATAGAAGGAAACGATTATGTTGCCCAAACCAAGCACAAAGTATCTTCTGTAAGGCTGGAAGTTAATTGGAATTTTTAAATAAAATTATGACAAAGCTAATAAATTTATTATAAACTTATTATGGAGATTCAATGAAAAAAACATTATTTATAATCACAGTTATTTTACTTATTTCTAGCTCTGTTCTCACCGCTGCTTTTGTTTATAATCGACAAACCGGATACGAGATTAATGCATTTTCCGCTCGCTCAATGGCACTGGGCTCTACTGGTCTTACTTCCGCTCATAGTGTAATGAATGCTTTAAAAAATCCGGCAATTATCAGCGGACTTTCGGGTAAATACGGTATTCAAATAAACAATACTCTTACAAAAAATGACGAAGACCGTTCTTTTCCTATCTATGATTCGTTTAACTCCTGGATCGACGATGCTGTTTATGCTTCTAACTCTCACTTTTTCAATAATGTAAGTACCGGAGCCTATTGGAACCATGAATTAACAGAAGGTGTGAAATTTTCCACAACTTTTAACTTTGCACCGGTTTATGATTTTAATTTCAAATATGAGGAAAATGTTAGAAATAACCAGGATACAGATAATGACAATGAACCTGAAAAAATCGCTATGAACAGGTATAAAGGCGATGGCACTATTGATTCATATACAGGTTCTTTTGCCCTTTCATTACAAAATGATAATAATATATTTTCTGCGCTCAGTCTTGGTATAGGTATTTCTTATCTGGACGGTAACAATACTATAGACTCAACCATCATCTTTACTGATTGGGCAAAAGAAAGAATGGAAGGTGATCCGGATAGTTTGCATGATGTGATTTATCATCAGGAAAGAAAATATAGCGGAACACAATTAAATTTTGGACTTTTAGCTACCATATCCAAAAGATTGAAAATAGGTGCCAGTTATTTAACTCAAGCTGAATTACACAAAAAGACCAAGACTAATAATGATACTACCTGGGCAAGAGAAAATGTAAGATATCCGGCTAAGTATGGCTTGGGTATGGTTTATATGCCAAGAAATATGTGGAGAACCAAATTGTATATTGATATGAAATACACAACATGGAGTAATTATTCTGCTCATTATGATGATATTATTGAATATTTTGCAGGTATTGAACATGATATTTTTAATTCTGTTCCTCTTCGTCTCGGTTTTAGATATCAACCAACTGCTAAAAATGATGAAATAACTTTAACCAGTTTTAGCGCTGGTACAGCATTTAGCGTCTATAAAAACATATCCCTTGATTTGGGTATGGAAATTGGGACTATGAATTATAAACACAAAGACCTTTTCCCTGATAGCAATTATGCTAACGCCAGTCTCTGGAACACACAGTACGATGACCTGCCAGTAGATAGAACTAATCCTGATAATGTGGACGATAATTTAATTAGTACAATGGCAACAATTAATTGGAAATTTTAATATAAATAATTAAATTTCATAAGGAATTATAATGAAAAAATACATATATATGATGTGTTTAATTATATTGATCACTGTTCCTTTATTGGGAAGTGATAATATAAATTTGAACCTACTTTACACAAACGACATTCACGGTGGTATTGACCCGGTACCCGCCACTTTTATCAATCCCGATTTCCCTCCTCCTTTGGGCGGTGGTGCCTCTATGGCAACCTATATTCAAGGAGTTAGAAAAAAAGCTCAGGAAAAAGGTGAAGCGGTTCTGCTTTTGGATGCAGGAGACTTTTTTCAAGGACATCCTGTGGGCACAATGACTCATGGAACAGCTATAATAAAATGGATGAACGCTGTAAATTATGATGCTATGGTTCTGGGAAACCACGATTTTGACGCAGGTTACGATCAACTAAAAAAAACACTCTCAGGAGCAGAATTTCCCATATTGGGTGCAAATATTGTTCTGGAAAAAACAGGGGAAGTAATACCGGAAGCCAAACCTTATATTTTTAAAAATGTTAAAGGTATTAAAGTTGCCATAATCGGTATTAGTACAGAAGATACACCTCTTATGAGCTTTCCCAAACATATTGAAGGTCTAAAATTCTTACCCGTAGCTCCTACTTTGCGCAAATATAGAGAAATAGTAAAAGATCAGGGTGCAGATTTAATAATAGTTCTCGGACATCTTGGACTGCCCTATGATATTGAATCTGCCTATCAAAGAGACATCGTAGAAGGACACATGTATGATGAGGATCGAAGCTGGCCTGATAATGCAATGCATCTTGCTCGTAAAGTTGAAGACATTGATATCATATTAGGGGGACATATACACGTTGGATACGATGAGCCCTGGGAAGATCCTAAGACACATACACTCGTCTTCCAAAACTATGCTTATGGCTCTAATATTGGACATGTAACAATAAATATTGATAGGGAAACAAAAACCATAGCTGGGTATGACTTACCTGATAAACAGTATGGTACTCTGATCTCTATGTTTTCGGAAGAATTCATACCGGATCCGGAAATAAAGACAATGGTTGACTCTCTTCAGAAAAAGGCAGAAAAAGGTATGGACAGCATAATAGGAAGAGCCGGTATGCATCTTACTACTTATGGTGATGCTCAGAGTCTAATTGGTAATACTGTAATGGATGCCATTCGTGAACACAGTGGAGCAGATTTTGCTTTCCTTAATCTGGGTGGTGTTCGAGCAGATATTTCCAAAGGCCCTGTAACCTACCGGGATGTATTTGAAGTACTACCATTCGAAAGTAGAATTGTTACTATGGAAATTTCCGGAGCAACCCTGAAAAAAATATTGGAAGTAAGAGTTTCCGGTACTCGTCATGGCTTAAGAATATCCGGTGGTAAGGTTGTTAATAACAGAAATTATCCAAATTTTGAAAGAATAACTAAAATTATGATCGGTGGAGAAAAATGGCATCCTGATTCCACCTATACAGTCGCGACTACAGACTATTTGATGCAGGGTAACGCAGGGCTTACATTACTAACTGACATACCTGAAAATCAAGTATCATATAAGATGACACTGGCGCGTGACGCCCTGGCTAATTATTTTCGTAATCATGAAGCAGTAACAGCTGAAATTGATGATCGCTGGAAACGTGATGATACATCGAAACACTCCTCAATTATTGAAAAATATAACGAGCAGAAGAAAAATAACCCTGCCTCAAAATAAAATAAAGTAAAATATTATAAAAACATAATCAGCGTAATAGCCATAATAATCATACCGGCTATTAAGCCGTAAATTGCCAGGTGGTGCTCACCATATTCCTGGGCAGTAGGCAATAGTTCATCCAGTGATATAAAGACCATTATACCGGCTACTGCTGCAAACAGGATTCCAAAAACAGTACGTGTCATAAAGGGCATAAGAATCAAAAATCCTATTAACGCTCCCAGTGGTTCTGCCAGCCCGGAAAGAAATGAATAACCAAAAGCTTTTTTGCGACTACCGGTTGAATAAAAAACCGGAACTGATACTGCAATCCCTTCGGGAATATTATGAATTGCAATTGCTACAGCTATGGCAATACCCAGATTGGGGTCGGTTAAAGCAGATGTGAAAGTAGCCAGACCTTCCGGAAAATTATGAATTGCAATAGCTAAAGCAGAAAAAATCCCCATCCTTTTGAGCTTTTCCTGTTTTTCCACCTTTTTAATATCAATATCTTCTACTCTTCTTACTTCATGCGGATTCTCGAATTCCGGTATTAACATATCTATTATCATAATAAAACCCATTCCTCCAAAGAATGCCAGGGCAGTAACAGAATTTCCTTGAATCACTCCCAAATCTTCCACAAGATAATCTTTTGCCTTAGCCATAATCTCAATAAAGGATACATAGATCATTACCCCTGCTGAAAAACCAAGAGAGAATGATAGGAACTTCTCATTTGTTCTCTTACTAAAAAAAGCTATCACACTGCCCAAACCTGTAGCTAATCCCGCAAAAAGAGTTAAAGCAAAAGCAAATAAAATATTTGATGTTTCCATTTCTAACATACTACTCCTAATCTAAAAAATTGCAGTTTTTATACTTTAAATCTGTTTTTTACTGTCAAGAAAAGAAAAATCTGCTAAAAAAAGCAAGCTCCAAGTTTAAAACTTTTTCCCAACTTTTACCTTGACATACTTTACCTGCTAAAAATTTTCTCATTAACAAAAAATTAAAAGGAGAAGTTATGAACTATGTTGAATTAGCTTTAGATACTGCAAAATCTCTAGGTGCTGATTATGCTGACATTCGTATCCAGAAAGCTCAAACCGAAAGAATTATCCTGCGCAATCTGAGTCTAAAAGACACCTCTCTAAATGAACTTTATGGCTACGGAATTCGCGTATTCAAAAACGGAGCCTGGGGTTTTGCTCATAGCAATGTTTTCAGCAAAGATGCTGTGGTCGATACGGTAAAAAAAGCGTATTCGATTGCAGAAGAATCCCAAAAATTACCGCATGGTGATGGTCTTAAACTTGCTCATGAAAGAGGCTACATAGACACCTACAAAACCGATTTTGAGATTGATCCTTTCACAGTTCCACTTTCAGAAAAAGTGGGCATGATGCTGGAAGTCAACAGGACATTAATGAATTATGAGTCGATACAACAAGCCATTTTCATGCTGGAATGCAGAAAAGATGAGAAAAAGTTTGGCTCCACGCTTGGTTCTCGCCTGGATATTATTACAGTTTATCTTGAGCCCATGTTTCAGGCAACTGCCGTAACAAAAGAAGACAGTCAATCCCGTACTTTTACAGAAGGTGGAAAAGCCACAGGCTGGGAATATATAAATAGTCTGGATTTGAAATCAAAGGCAGAAAAAGTAGCAGAAGAAGCTATAATGAAAGTGAACGCTGATACACTGGGAGAAGAGAGAAGAAGAGATTTGATTTTAGACCCGATTCATATGTCACTTACAATGCACGAATCTGTGGGTCATCCCACTGAATTAGATAGAGTTTTAGGCTGGGAAGCAGATTTTGCCGGTATCAGCTTTGCCACACCTGAGAAGCTGGGAAAATTTCAATACGGTAGTGAAATTGTAAATTTTGTGGCTAATAATACCCTGGAAGGTGGCCTTGCAACAGCCGGATATGATGATGACGGAGTGCCAAATCAAAAATGGTATATTGTTAAGAATGGTATTTTGAATGAATACGGAACTACCCGTGCTACTGCACCACTTATTGGCGAAGAAATGAGCAGAGGTTGTAATCGGGCAACTAATTACTATGACTTCCCTATCAATCGAATCCCGAATATTTATTTAGAACCCGGAAAAGAAAAGTTAACACCTCAGGAACTTATATCCAATACAAAAGATGCAGTATATATAGAAGGTCGTGGCAGTTTTTCCATAGACCAGCACAGAGTTAATTTTCAATTTGGCGGTGACATGTTCTGGGAAATTAAAAACGGAAAAAAAGTAAGACCACTTAAAAAAGTTCTTTATAAATCAAATAATCCCGAATTCTGGGGCAGCGTGGATGCTATTTGTGATGAGCGCTTCTTCAGAACCATGGGAGTTACAAACTGTGGTAAAGGGCAACCCGGTCAACGAGGTGGGATGACACACGGAGGTGCAACCGCTCGCTTCCGTAATATTCGGGTAGGAGGTTCACAATGAGAAACAAGATGAAGAAAACTGGTGAATTCATTCAGAAAAAATGCCAGGCTGACGACTATGTACTTCGTATAAGCAGAAACCAGAAATTACATACTCGCTTTGCACAAAATGCGATCACACAACACATAAATGGCGAAAATTTGCAAATCAAACTCAAAGTGGCTTTTGACAATAAAACAGGTTCAGCCAGTGTGAATCAGACTGATGATGATAGTCTGGAGAAATTAGTAAATACAGCTGAAGCAATGGCAAAAATAAATAAGCCTGACCCGGAATTTGTTAGTTCAGAGAAGGAACACGACTTGATAGAGTTAGAAGAACCGGCAGCTGCAACTACTGAATTAAAAGTAAAAAAGATTGTAAATGATATTAAAAATTGTATTGAAAATGCCAAGAAAAAAGAAGCCAAACTATCCGGTATTTCTCAAAAAAAGATGAATGAAGTTTACCTTAAGACAAAAAATGGATTCGAAGGTTATGACGAAAGTGCTACTTTTTCTCACTCCATGACCATAAAAAAAGAAAATGTTGAAACTAAAGTCTCAAAATCAGTTAGGGATTATACAAATTTTTCTATGCAGGAAATGATTGATAAGCTGAATGAACAATTTGATTCTCTGCAGGAACCTCGAAAAATGGATAAAGGTAGAATTCCGGTAATCATGAGACCTCTGGCATTTCTCAGCTGGCTATATTATCTTATGTGGACATTTAGAATGAGGGAAGCTGATGAAGGATTGAATCCCTACACAGATCAGATAGGTAAACAATTCTTTGGTAAAGCTTTCACCTTGTGTTCCACTACTTCTGATTCCCAATTGTCAACTCCTCGCTTTTATGGAAATGGTATACCAGCCAAAAATATTGATTGGATAAAAAATGGGGTAATTAAAAATATGCAAACCAGTCGTTATTATGCCCGAGAAAAGGGTATTGAACCATCAGGAATTTATAATTTTCTGGTTGAGGGTGGAGATAGTAAAGAAGAAGAGATGATGCAAAAAGTGGAGCGTGGAATAATTCTTAATAATCTCTGGTATATCAGACCTGTGGATATGAAAAGTGGTGAGTGGACCGGTTTAACTCGTGATGGAGTACTTTATTTTGAAGATGGCAAAGTTCGCAATTCGGTTTACAACTTTCGCTGGAATGAGATTTTACATGATGTAACCAAACGCATTCTGGCGCTGGGACCTGCACTGCCGGTGGAACACAATGCCAAAATACCTACAGTTCTTTTTGATGACTTCAATTTTGTGGATGTAACTACTTTCTAATTATAAATCAAATCCCCGCTCATATTTTTTGGGCGGGGAAAACCCTATGCGAATTTATTTATCTCCTTCGGGGAATACATTCTTCCTGACTAATAACTAACATAAACAAATTTTTTTATTCTTCTTTCTTTCACTATTCCCTTTTCACAATTCACCTTTTTTACACTCGTCACTCCTCAAGCGTTACCCATAACACGTTACTTTTTTCTAAATCCTGTATCCTCTTTTCTCACAGTCTCACAGTCAAAAATGTCTTTTACCTGTTTCAGATATTGCCAGCTTCTGGGAGACTCTTCGTCATTCCATTCCTCAGAGTGACAATGTTTTTTTGTTGTTTTGAAATATGTGAGCGTTTCACAATTTTCCTCAAAGAAAGAATCATAATCTAAATTCAATGATCTACCTTCAACAAACGAATTTTGTCATCCTCGATGAGTCACGATTCATCGTGACGAAGAAGGATCTACCGAAAGAAAGGGTTAGATCTCATATTTAAAAAAAATATAAGCTTCTGTCCCGATACGCTATGCTATCGGGATTAATTCGACTTATCCCGACAAGTCAGGAAGTCTCATTTAAGGAGACTCTCCGATAAATCAGAAGGACAAGCCCCGTGGAATTGTGCTGGGCTCAACGCCTTGTTGGATTCCACAGAGCAAACAAAGAAAAAATAAAGATAGAAGCATTTACACACCCTACCACTTCGTGGTCCCCCCCTCTCGAGAGGGGAATTTTTATCTTTCGGTAGGTTTTAAGTTTTAATTTTATTCTCTGTATTAAAAAGCATCCTGAAGTCCAGTACAGGCCTGAACTCCAGTCTGCTGGTACAAAATCCTGCTAATCTTGTTCTTATATTTTTTTTCTAAATCCTATTCCCTATGTCCGGAATC
>JAGXLO010000004.1:15000-62974 GCA_018334695.1 Candidatus Cloacimonadota bacterium | reverse complement strand
TGGGTCAGACCACCTCATATAAAAAGAAGTTTCTCAAGGAAAGTGTAATAATCCTAGGTGAAGTAGAAGGAGCTGAGGAAGTTAAATATATTCATGGAAACATAGGTAGAGGTACTTTTACTTTTTTAGGAGGACATGATCCCGAAGATTATCAGCATAAAATTGGAGATCCCCCTACCAGGTTAGAACTCTATAAAAATTCCCCTGGTTATCGCTTGATCCTTAATAATATTCTTTTCCCGGCAGCAAAAAAGAAGAAATTAAAAACTTAAATTAGGTTGAAGCAGTCTCTCCCTTATCCTGCCGAATTCTATAGCTGAAGTTCTTAATTAATTTATAGGAGGAAAAAACCACACTTCCCAAAAACAAACCCAAAATAGTTCCTCCCAGCACATCAGAAGGATAATGTACCCCTACGTAAATTCGAGAAAAACCAATAATACCAGCAAATCCAAAAAAAAATATAGCCTTATCTTTATAAAAATAGTAAAAAACTGTCGCTATCCCAAACATATTAGCAGCATGATTAGAAGGAAATGAGAAGGAAGATTTATACCCCATCAAAAAGTTTCCTCCTCTGATTAAAACTTCGGGATTACAAGGACGCAACCGCCCCACCAAAGGTTTGATTATTCTGTAAGATATGGCATCTGTAAGAGCAAAGGTAATAAGCCCCAGAAAGAGAATAAGCAATGCTTGCTTCTTTTCAAAATAAATAAATACTCCCAAGCCAAGAATAGCCGGTATTAGCCAGTTATCCGGCTCTGTAATTATTGGAAAAATAAAATCGAAGACGGGATTTGCTATTTTTGCGTTAAAAAACAGAAATATTGATTTATCGAGATCGAATAAAAATTGGATCATGAATACTGATTCTATCCAAGCTTATAATGTTTGCGAACATGTCTGGTAATACCCCAGGTGCAATCAACGCCTGCCTCTATCTCTACATAATCACCGGCTGATACGGTTACATCTTCTCCTGACTCCGTAGTTATATGTGCTTTCCCTTCTAACAAATAAAAGCTCTCTTTCTCATCATAACTCCAGGGAAATTCCGAAACCTCTTTTTCCCAGATGGACCATGATTTTATACCACGTTTTTCAATTTCTTCTTCTGATATATCTCTAATTATCTTTATGTCCATGATATATCTTCCTCTTACTCACTCACTTTATCCTTGTTAGTCAATTGAATATTCAATGGTTTGCTTGTATCAAGATGAGCATCAATTTGTGGGAATGCTATAACAATCTTATTTTCTCTAAAAATTTTATCTATGGCAAAACGTAAATCACTTAGCAATATTCTCACATTAATTGCTTTTTGCAAATTTATCCAAATAAGAACCTTAAAAACAAGGGCACTATCGGCAAATTCTGAAAATAGGACAACAGGTTTTGGATTATCTACCACATCTTCGTTCCTATCCACGACCTGGTATAAAAGATCTTTTACTTTTTCTACAGGTGAGCCATAAGTTACACCAACTGTCAATTCCCTGCGAACAACTTTATCTGTTAATGTCCAATTTATCACGGAATTTTCCAGCAATTTACTATTTGGAAGTAGCATTCTAAGATTAGAAAATGTTTTGATGATCGTGGAACGAGCTCCAATATGTTCTATAGTACCGGTATTTCCTTCTACTTCAATAATATCCCCTACTTTCAGTTGTCTTTCTGTCATCAAAAACACTCCACTTATGAAATTGTTCATCAAATTTTTACTACCAAAACCAATACCTATAGCAAGTGATCCACCAATAATTGTGAAAATTGTTAACGGTATCCCGACTATGGAAAGCACAAATAATACAAGAACTATCAACAAAACATATTTACTAACAGACTCAACAATAGCTCCCTGACTAATATCAAATTTAAATTTTTTCTCAAAAAACATTTTGATCTTTTTGGAGAAATATTTTGCAAGTTTAAAGCCGATAAACAAAATAACTAAACCTATAAACAGATTCCCCAGACTTACACCCTCACCCTGAATAGAAAATAATCTCGCCTTCCATATATCACCAAAAAACTTTAGATCAAAGCCAATAATATTTAAGCCAAAAACAAAAACCAGGACCTCAAAAACGATTTTAATGACTGTTTTAATACTTCTTTGAGAGTTTTCATCCTCAATTTTTTTCAATACCCCCTCATATATTAATTTCCTCAAAATATACCTAACAAGTACTCTTACAATAAAAATAAAAGTTATACCTAAAACTAAGTTCCCCAGAGAGATAGTAATAAATTTTGTGGTAAGTAAGCTAATATTATAATATGGTTCAATTATTTTAAGGATTTCATTAAAAAACTGACTAATATTCTGTAACATAAATCTCCTTTATATATTCATTAAAAATTTATGAATGTCTATTGCTTATTAATAGAGCAAATTTATGTCAAGCATTATCTATTTTGATGAGTAAAACAAAATATACAAATTTATTGATAAATTTTTTGACACACCTTCATAAGAAAAATATTGATAGTTTAAATTCTAACATAGTGGAGCTCTAGAGATTATAGTTAAAGACAATATAACATAACACTAAATCATAATTTGTATATAAATGGAGGAAATTATGTTATTTGTTTCTTATAACACACAAGATTCAAAAAAGCGTTCTTTAAAATCATTTTTAGCATATAAGAAATCTCTAATTCTTCTTATTTTTATTTTATGTTTTTCTACTGCGTTTACTTCTACTATTAACATCCCAGCAGATTATAGCTCAATCCAAGCTGGAATAGATGCAGCAAATAATGGAGATACGATCCTCGTTCAACCCGGAACATATGTAGAAGCTATAAATTTTATTGGTAAAAACATTACAGTAACTTCATTAGTATCTACTACCGGTGATACTTCCTATATTTATCAGACTATAATTGATGCGAACCAAACAAGTACAGCCATTACTTTTAACAATAGTGAGGATACCACTGCCTGTTTAAATGGTTTTACTGTTCAAAATGGAGCTGGAACATATGGTGGTGGTATAAATTGTGACGGTGCTAAACCCACATTGTCTCATTTAATCGTTAAGAATAATACTACAGATGGAAACGGAGGTGGAATTTACTGCACAAATTCTGACCCAATTATCAAAAATTCAAGGATTTCTTCCAATTCCTCTAGTTGGATGGGGGCAGGCATTTATTTAACTTATTCTGATCCTGTACTAAAAAACCTTATTATAAAAAATAATACGGATAATGGAGGTGGCGCCGGAGGCATTATGTGTAATCACTCATCTCCTACTATAATGAATACAACTATACTAAGCAACTTCTGCAACCATGATGCCGGTGGACTCCAATGTACTGGTTATTCAAATCCATATTTGGAGAATGTAAACATTATAAATAACACATCAGAAAATAGTGCAGGTGGTATCACATGCTCAGAATATTCAAATCCAATAATTGTTAATTCACTTGTAGCAAATAACAAGGGTAGTGATTCCTATGGCAATGGTATTTATGCTACCTATTATGCTTCTCCTCAAGTAAGTTACTCAAACTTTTTCAATAATCAAACCACAAATTTTGATGGCTATTCGATAAACGACTCTTTAGGTGTAAATGTTACAACTAATGCTAACGACGACAGCTGTGATGCCTATTATAATATCCAAATGGACCCATGTTTTGTGGATACTGCTAACGCAAATTATCACATAACAAAAAATTCTCCCTGTATAGATGCAGGTGCCCCGAACACATCCTTAGATCCTGATTACACAGTTGCTGATATTGGTAGATATTATTATCCTCACCCCTTCACTGCTTATCCTCATGAAATAAACTATGGCTCTATTCAAATGGAAAATGATACCACTTCATCACTCATTCTAACCAATACATCAGACAATCTAATTACAATAAATAGTATAAACACCTTTAATCCTGCATTTTATACTAATTGGAGTGGCGAAAATATACCTGCAAACTCCAATCTCGTTTTAGATGTAACTTTTGATCCTGATACAACCGGAAGTCATACAGGTGTATTAACTGTTGATAATAATTATGAAAACAAATTCATACCTTTATCCGCTAATACAATAGGTGCTTATATTTCTCCTGATAGGTACAATCTAAATTATGGTACGATTGAACTAGGTTATCCCGATACAATGCAACTTGTATTAACCAATAAGGGGAATATTGATTTGAATATAAACAATATTCAAGCTGCACCGGATAATTACTTTAATTTTATATCAATAACTGATAGTCTAATCGCTGAAGAAGAAACAGATACTGCATATATAGAATTTGCCCCCCAGACTCAAGGTGAATTCAGTGACACTCTGTACATAACTTCTAATGCATATAATCACGAAAGTCTTAAAATTAATTTATACGGTGAAGGAGGCTCACCACCAGCTCCTGTAGAAAATCTGATAATTGATATTGATGGTTCAAATACAAACTTATCATGGAGTGAAGTCACTACTACCGAAAACGGAAACCCTATCAATGTGAATTATTATCTAGTGTATTATTGCGAATCTCCTGATTCTGTTTTTTACTTCCACGGTTATACGGCTGATACCACTTACACCCATAGTGGAGTTGCACAAGTAAGTAATAATATGTATTATAGAGTTACTGCTTTTACCGGTAGTTTTAAAATACTAAAGAGTATAATAAGACAACAACCCAAGTTAGAATTCGGAAAATTAGATCAATATATTGAAATTATCAGGAAGAAATAAAAAACTTGTAATCAGACTCATATAATTATTCCATCTCCACTATTTTTCTAACCTGTTGCTGTACTGGTCTAATGGTTGATTTTAATAGTTGCTTAATTGTATATAGATGTTCCCAAAAGGGCTCCCCGGTTTTTTCATTCATAAAAAATTTTTTGAATTCCAAAGATAAAATACAGCATTTTTGAGGAAACTTATTACTAATTTGGTAAGGAAAATTTCCACCGGGAAAAATGCTGTTCTCAACTACATGCAATCTTTTTCCCATGAAATCAAATTTTCTCATAATTTTAATTATTGTTTTAATTGCAGGCAACCCTTTTTCCCTATCAATTTTTCCTGTTCCCACTATTATATCCGGAAATTTTTTATTATCATCATACTGATCTCTTTGATAGTTAAAGCTATGTAAATCATAAAGCAAAGAATAACCGTGTCTCTTGTGGACTTTTTTTAGCAATTCCAAGATTTTCTGGAAAAAAAATATCATACAATTCAAGAGATATACTTATCAATTCTTTATCCGGTTTGTTTTTCCATATTTCTAATCCCCAGGCATCTTGGGGTCTCATATATACAGCTTTTTTTCTGATTCTATTCAAATCCACCTCGAAGCGAGAACGATTAACAATTATTCTATTTTTACTGATATTGGTAAATTCATCTGTGAAGGGATCTTCTTCTCTCAGCCGTTGATTTTCTGTTAATACTATCTCTTTTTCTACTTCCGACCTCAATTCATGACCGCTATGAATGGCTAATGTCCAAAATGGAGAAACATTATTTTTTTGTATAATCTTAAAAAATTCTTTCATGGCTTTTTCAAATTTTACAGATCATATCTTCTTAATTAATTTTCCATAAAATAAAAATCTTATAAAGTATTGCAAGAAACTATTTAAAATAGTCATTGCACTAAAAAAATCCATCAATCTTGACAAAAAAGACTTTGCTAAAGTTTTGCTAAACAAAATCAAATATGGAGGAATTTAATGATGGCTAACACTTTGTTTATTATTGCTCCTGCCGGTTCTGCTTTAGCACTTGCTTTTGCTTATCTTTTTTATATTAATATGAAAAGGAAAGATCCTGGTAATAAATCAATGCGTGAGATAGCTTCCTGGGTAAAAGAGGGTGCAAAAACATATTTAAAAAGTCAATATAAAGTTGTAGCAATATTTTTTCTTTTTGCTTTTTTATTTTTTATAATTCTATCATATGTTCTTGGTGTGCAAAGTAGATGGACTCCTTTTGCTTTTTTGACGGGAGGTTTTTTTAGTGCCCTAGCCGGCTATTTGGGTATGATGACAGCTACTACTGCCAGTAACAGAACAACTCAAGGTGCCAGAAGTTCTCTTAATAAAGCCCTGCAAATCGCATTCCGTAGTGGTGCAGTTATGGGGCTGGTGGTTGTTGGCTTGGGCTTACTTTACATTTCAATATGGTTTATAGTTTTAAAATATATCGTAAAAATGCCTGACTTAACAGATATTACAGCTATTATGCTTACTTTTGGCATGGGTGCTTCCTCTATGGCTCTTTTTGCGCGTGTAGGTGGTGGTATTTTTACTAAAGCTGCTGACGTTGGAGCAGATCTTGTCGGTAAAGTTGAAGAAGGTATTCCGGAAGATGATCCCAGAAATCCCGGTACTATCGCAGATAATGTGGGTGACAATGTGGGAGACGTTG
The DNA here is from genome assembly GCA_018334695.1 of Candidatus Cloacimonadota bacterium. Classification (GTDB taxonomy): domain Bacteria; phylum Cloacimonadota; class Cloacimonadia; order JGIOTU-2; family JGIOTU-2; genus TCS60. The sequence goes on along the minus strand of JAGXLO010000004.1, from coordinate 56,552 downwards.
CCGGAATGGGTGCAGACCTTTATGAATCTTATTGTGGTTCTATACTGGCTGCTGCTGCTCTGGGAGCTTCGGCATATCTGGGAAAAGATATTCAATTGAATGCTGTCGTTCTTCCTATGATTATTGCAGGAATCGGCATATTACTTTCTATTATTGGTATTTTTTTAGTTAAAACAAAAGATGATGCAAGTCAAAAAGCCCTTCTTAAAGCCTTAAATAGAGGTATCTATGTTTCTGCTATTTTAATTTTAATTGTGTCGGCTATATTTGTAAACTGGTTGTTAAAAGGCAATGGAATTGTTAATCCATGGGGTATTTGGGGAGCTATGGTGGTAGGATTACTTGCTGGTATTCTAATTGGAAAATCCACAGAATATTTCACATCCAGCGAATATAAACCAACCCGGGGTATAGCAAAACAAGGAAGTACTGGTCCAGCAACAGTAATAATTAACGGATTGGCTGTTGGTATGGAATCTGTAGGTTTCCCCGTAGGCATTATTTCACTTGGAATTATTATTGCCTTTGGACTCTCCGGTGGTTTTTCTGATCTTGCCATAGGCCTTTACGGGATCGGACTCGCTGCTGTTGGAATGCTCTCTACACTAGGCATCACTCTGGCAGCAGATGCTTATGGCCCTATTGCCGATAACGCTGGCGGTAATGCTGAGATGAGTGATTTGGAACCAGGAGTAAGAAAACGAACCGATGCTCTTGATGCACTTGGTAATACCACAGCAGCAACGGGAAAAGGATTTGCGATAGGCTCCGCAGCTTTAACTGCCATGGCATTATTGGCTGCTTATCTACAACAAGTAAAAATTCATGTGATAAATACTCAGGAACTAGCTTCAAAGTTTAATGTTGCTATTGAAAATATTACTATCGAGAATTTTATTGAATACTATGACATCACATTGCTTAATCCAAAGGTTTTGATAGGTATTTTTATTGGCGCTATGCTAGCGTTTGTATTTGTAGCACTCACCTTGAAATCCGTGGGAAGAGCAGCTGGTAAGATGGTAGAAGAAATACGCCGACAATTTAAAAATATCAAAGGTATATTAAAAGGCGATACAAAACCTGATTATCAAAAGGCAATTTTAATTTCCACAAAAGCCGCCCAGCATGAAATGCTTTTTCCTTCTATGCTCGCTATTATTATACCAATAATTGTTGGTTTAATACTAGGTGTGGCAGGTGTTATGGGTTTGCTTGTTGGAGGTTTAACAGCTGGTTTTAGTTTAGCAATTATGCTAAACAACTCTGGGGGCGCCTGGGATAATGCCAAAAAATACGTAGAAGATGGACACCACGGTGGCAAGGGTTCAGAAGCTCATAGTGCCTTGGTTGTTGGTGATACTGTAGGCGATCCCTGCAAAGACACTTCCGGACCTTCTCTGAATATTCTTATTAAATTGATAAGTATGGTAAGTGTTGTTGTGGCCGGTTTGACCGTTGCTTATTCTCCTGCAATTCAAAGGTTTCTTGGTATATTTTAATTGGTAATTACGTCTAAAAAATTTTAAGACCCTCAATATTTTGAGGGTCTTTTTTAGTCATTTTTTTTAATGTGTACTATTTTTTTTCAATGATAAAAACAGATTTAGCGGAAGCAAATCCTACCCTCTTAACATTTTCTTTAATAACTTCTCCTCGCTCGATTAATTTTTTACAATCTACTTCATCTTCCAATATCTGAATATATTGATCAATTTTTCTCGTGAGATCTCTTACAATTTGTTCATCCAGAGGATTATTTATTTTGTGAGAATATTCATAAACATCAATATTATCTAGGCGTGACCTATTCAATATTTCTTCAATCTGTTTACGAGTAAAGGTCTTACCATGAAATCTGCCTCTTTTTCTATCAATAGCTGCTGCCCAGTGATGAATAGCAATATGATTTTCTTGTGCAGGGGTTTGCTCATCATCACGAATCATTTCATTGATCAAAAAATATCCTTCAGGTTTTAGAACCCTGTACATTTCATCAAGTACAGCCTGCAGTTTTTTCATGTGATGCAGGGAATTAGAAATCGCTACAACATCAAAATAATCATCAGAGAACTCAGTATTTTCAGCAGGTAATTGTTTGAAAAAAACAGAATCATTCTCAAATTTTTTTCTTGCCTTTTCCAGCATTTTTTTATTTGTATCAATACCAATAATTTTATTGTAATTTCTCAAATTTTCTTTAAGAAGGGGTATAAATTCACCTCTTCCGGTGGCAACATCAAGGACATTATTCGCTTGTATTAATTTTATTTTATTTAAAAATTTATCCATATTAATAACAATATACTGAATTCTACTTTAATCTTTTTTGCGCATCTGAGGAAATAATATTACATCTTTTATAGAGTGGGAATCCGTAAGTAGCATAACGATTCTATCTACACCTAAGCCCAAACCACCCGTAGGAGGCATACCGTATTCCATGGCTTCCAGAAAATCTTCATCAACCTCATTAGCTTCAAGATCGCCTAATTCTCTATTCTTTACTTGTTCTTCCAGGCGTTCTCTTTGGTCAAATGGATCGTTTAATTCTGTAAAGGCATTGCCTATTTCCATACCAGCAATAAATACTTCAAACCTTTCCACAAGCCTGGACTCATCCGACTTGGATTTTGCCAGAGGTGATATTTCTTTTGGATAATCAATGACAAATGTAGGTTCTATCAAATTTGGCTCTACTAAATTTTTAAATATTTCATCAATTGCTTTTCCATAAGTTTTTACATCCAGTTCCAGCTCTTTCTCTTCACAAAAATCAATTATTTCTTCCGGAGACATGTTCTTAATATTTATATCTGCATATTCTTCAATAAGATCAAGCAGAGGTTTACGTTGCCATGGAGTTTTCAGATCAATATTATATTCTCCATATTCAAACTGGAGTTTTCCAAATATTTCTTTTGACATATTGGTAAGCATTTCTTCCACAAGATCCATCACATCATTATAATCTGCGTATGCCTGATATAATTCAATCTGGGTGAATTCCGGATTATGAGTTCTGTCCATTCCTTCATTACGAAAATCTTTGCATACTTCATAAACCTTCTCAAAGCCGCCGATAATCAAGCGTTTTAGATAAAGTTCATCTGCAATTCTTAGGTAGAGTTCCATATCCAATTTGTTATGCTTAGTAATAAAGGGCTGTGCTGCTGCTCCGCCGTACATTGGTTGCAAAATAGGAGTTTCAACTTCAATAAAATCTTTCTCGTCCAAAAAATTACGCATAAATTTTATAATTTTACTGCGTTTCAAAAAAGTGTCTTTGACATCAGGATTCAGAAGCAAATCAAGATAGCGTTTTCTATAACGCATCTCTTTGTCTGCAAACTGATCGTACAACACTTTTTTTCCATCTTGCCTTTTCTCCTTTACTACCGGTATAGGACGAATTGATTTAACTAGAAATTTAACCTTTTTAGCACGCACGGATAATTCTCCAGTGTTTGTATAAAAAACTTTCCCTTTAATCTGCAAGAAATCGCCTATATCAGATTTCTTGAATACTTTGTAATTTTCTCTACCAACTTCATCTCTTCTGATATAGATCTGAATACGACCCGATTTATCTTCAATGTGAAAAAAACTGGCTTTTCCCATCTTACGTAAAGCTCTAATTCTTCCAACAACATATAGCTCTTCTTCATTTTCGATGAATTTATCGGGGTTTTGAAGAATATCTGAAATATGATGAGTTCTTTTAACACTTTTTGGATAGGGATTAACACCAAGGTCATAGAGTAATTTCAATTTTTGTTTTCTTGCATTAATAAGTTGATTTTCGTTATTCATAATACCTCATAATAGATTATTTCATTTTTAAATATGCATCAATAAACGAATCAATATCTCCGTCCATCACAGCTTCCACATTTCCAGTCTTATAATCAGTGCGATGATCTTTTACCATAGAATAAGGATGCATTACATAAGAACGGATTTGGCTTCCCCACTCAATTTTTTTCTTTTTGCTCTCCTGCTTTTGTTTTTCCTTTTCTCTTTCTTCCTTTTCTATCTGATAAAGTCTGGATTTTAGAACTTTAATAGCATTGCTCTTATTGGAATGTTGTGATCGTTCGGATTGACATTGAACTACAGTGTTTGTTGGTAAATGTGTGACACGCACAGCAGTATCAGAGGTATTAACATGCTGACCTCCGGCTCCACTAGCTCTATAAGTATCAATTTTAAGATCGTTCTCATTTATCTCCACTTCCACGTCCTCTTCTTTTTCAGGATAGACAAAAACAGAAGCAAATGAAGTATGCCGACGTTTGTTAGCATCAAAGGGAGAAATACGAACCAGACGATGGACACCATTTTCACCTTTTAAGTAACCATAGGTAAATTTGCCTTTTATCTCGACTGTAGCAGATTTAATACCAGCTGTATCACCGGCTTGTTTGTCCAACATTACTGTGGAGAATTCTTGGGCTTTAGCCCACTTAAGATACATTCTGAGTAACATTTCTGCCCAATCCTGAGATTCCGTTCCTCCTGCTCCCGGGTGGATAACAAGAATTACATCACTTTCATCATCTTCATCATCTAATAAAAGTCTCAATTCCAGTTTATTAAAAAGTCTTTCAGCTTTTATCAGCTTGCCCTCTGCCTCTTTTTCCAGCTCTTTATCTTTTTCTAGTTTTAGTAATTCAATAAAAGTAGACAGTTCCTCTGTCCATTCCTCTACTTTTTCAGCGGTTTCAATATCGTTTTTTAGATTACTAACTTGTTCTGAAATTTCTTTGGCTCTTTCTTGATCATCCCAGAAATCGGGGTGAGACATCTCCTCTTCTAGTTCTTTGACTTGTTTCCTTTTTCCGGCCGGGTCAAAGATACCTCCGGATTTCAGAGGCTTGTTTTTGTAACTCTGAAACTTGTTTCACAAATTCCCGAAATTCCATAGAATCTCCTTAAAATTTATTTAGATTGTAAATTTAAAATGTTTGTTTATTCTTCGACTTTGCCAGGAAGTATAAATTGTTTCAATTCTTCGTGAAAATATCTATCAGTCATAGTGGCAATAAAATCTCTTACTTTTTCAGCAGGTGAAAATTTTTCCAAATATGTCTCTGATTTTCCGTCCAGAAAATGCTCATAAATTTTTGATTTTCTGTTTTTATTAGCAATATCATCAAGATACTTCTGAAATAAAATCTTCATACCTCGTTTTATGGCTGATTTTTCTTTTTTAATTACACCATGTGTATATATACGTTTATAATTAAAGCTCTTCAATTCATAAAGCGCATCTGAAGTTTCTTTATCAAAAGAAACATAATCATGACCATAACTGTTTAGAACTACACTTTTTACAAGTGAGTCAATTATTTGGCTATTTGTAGAACCCAATAATTGTGTAGAATTTTTGGGCAACTCTGCCCTGGTCAGAAATCCCAATCTAATTGCATCTTCGATATCTTGTCCGATATAGGCAATTGTATCAGAAATTCTAACCACGCACCCTTCGAGGGTAGCAGGGACAGTAGTTACCTCTTTTTTCTTACGCTGTTTCACATAATTTTGCAAATCCTTTTCATTTTTACTTCTATCAGGTTTCAGGTGTTCATCATGAACTTCACCATCATGAGAAACAATACCATCTCTAACTTGAAATGTAAGATTCATTCCATTACCATTGTTAGCAATAGAATCAACTATATGAAGGCTTTCTACATTGTGGTGAAAGCTACCAATTCCGTATTCTTCACAATATTTACTCAATATCTGCTCACCATCATGTCCAAAAGGAGTGTGCCCCAGATCATGTCCCAGGGCAATGGCTTCCACAAGTTCCAAATTCAACTTTAATATTTTGGCAATCGTGCGAGATACTTGTGATACATAGGTAGTATGCAGACTTCTGTTCGACATTTCTTCATCAAACAGATTGGAAAAATAAACAACTTGTGTTTTTCCCTGATAGCGCCTGTAAGCACCGGAGTAAAGTATCCTGTCTCTATCTATGGCAAAAGGACCGCGTAAACTATTATTTTTTTCTTTTTTACTTCGTTTTGCTTCCTTATTAAATGTTGCATAAGAAGAAAAGTTTTTCTTCTCATTGTTAAGTGTTTCTTGAAAAATATTTTTCAAATATTTTTCTTTTTCCATTATTCATATAGAAAATCATTAGAAATTTTTAAGACTATTCAATCTTTTTACATTTTCTGCTTGTAGACCTTTATCGGTCTCTTTGGCTTCAAATTCAACTTCTTCATTCTGAACAAGGGTTTTAAATCCGTCACCTGTTACAGATTTCCAGTGAACGAAATATTCTTTTTCATCTTCACCTACGATGAATCCATAACCCTTATTTTTACTAAACCATTTAACTGATCCTTTCATTTAATCTCCATTCTTTCTTAGTGTTTTTTCTGACAAGACAGTAATGTCATTTGTCAGTAACAAAAAACTGGTTACCCCCCTTCCCTTTGTCAACTTTTCGCCTAAAAAAACATTATTAGTTCCACAAGAAGGACTACTTCCTTTTAAGATTGCTCTTTTTATTTGCAATTTCCTGCATACATTTAAAACTCCGTAAGCTCCTTTGCGGAAGTAACTTGAAACATTTTTATTGTCTTCATTAATCAAATTATTTTTACCTTTTATTGTATCTTCACCATCCCCCTTAATAAAAAAAGATGGTGACCGCGGAGTACTTAATCCTCCCATCTGTTCTGGACAAACAGGTACAAGGATATATTTTTTACTTAGCTCATTCAGATTATCAAGCCTATTATTATCCCCATCATACCGACAATTTAAACCGAATAAGCAACCACTAATCAATACAATTTCTTTCATGTTTTTGCTTTTAAAATTTGTAAATTTCTTGTCAATAAATATTGACAGAAGAAATTGCTTTAAATAATTCAAACATATGAATGATAGATATCTAACTATAGGCAAATCAGAATGGACAAAGTTAACGATCAGAAAATCCAAATTTTTCAGCAAAGCTTTTTATGTAAATTCCAGGCAGGATGTAAAAAATTTAGAAGAAGAGATTACTAAAGACCATTCCAGTGCTAATCATGTAGTATATGCTTATAGATTAAGAGAAAATAGCAAGATTATCAATTACAATACAGATGCAGGAGAACCCGCCCGTTCATCAGGTCCACCAATCTTAAAGGTTATCAAAGGAAAAGGTTTGCTTAATGCCGGGATATTTGTTGTAAGATATTTTGGCGGCACCAAACTGGGTATAGGCGGTTTAATTAAAGCATACACCAAATCTGCACAATTAGCGATAGAAAATGCCAGAATTATTAAAAAAATTAATTTTGAAGCAATAAAATTAAGAACTGATTATGAAAATCTGGGTACTATACTTGGTAAAATAGAACAACACAATGGTAATATAGAAAATATTGAATACGGAAAAAATATTGAAATTGAATTTAAAATCACAAAATCAAACCTTGATAAGCTTAAAAAGGACGAAGAAATAAATCTGGATTAATAGTACAAGAGTAATTAATAAATAATAAAAGGTGGCACAAAGTTAACTGTACCACCTTATGTAATATATTGTCAATTTTTGAATTACTTCATAATAACCATTTTTCTCACATCAGAGCTGTAATTATTGGATTCCAATCTATAAAAATAAATTCCATTAGACAGTCTATTACCTTTGGCATCTACTGCATTCCAGCTTATTGTATTCTGTCCATTTTCTAGTTCGGAAATTACGTCTACATTTTGTCCAATAATATTATAAATTTTTATTTTAGCGTTTTTAGCATGCTCGGGTTTGAGGTTATAGGAAATTGAAGTATTATTTACAATCGGATTTGGGAAGTTTTGCTTTATAAAAGTTCTATTTGTAATATTGGGTTCATCATTTACACCTGCTTGATAAGAACAATCAATAAAGCTTGTACGATGCAGATTTTTTTTGTACATATTCCAGAGAATATTTTCTTCTGTAAACTCGATTTTGTAATCTACTACCCAAATTGAATTATTAGTACCGATGGCAATTTCGTAGTCATCGTCATTATCAAAGTCCGATATGCTGGGTGAAGATTGTATGGAATTATCATTTTGAATTGGGAAGTTTTCTATTTCATCACCATTCATATTGACTGCATACAAATTTTTATCAGTCGAGCCAAAAATTACATCTTGGATTCCGTCACTATCAATATCAGCTATAACAGGAGTAGATTCTATAGCTCCACCTGCAGTAAATGGCCAACTATCAACTGGAGTACCATCCCAATAGACAGCATTCATATCTCCATTATTAGAACCAACAAAAATAATTAAATCGTTTATATCTTCACTGTTATTCATGTTCAATACGACGGGAGAGGTATTCACCTCACCTGATACCGAAAATTCATCTTCTAAAATTCCGTCGCTGTTAATAATCGCAACTGTTTCTCCTGCAGTTCCAACCACAATTTTGTAACCGGTATTGAATTTTACAATTGTAGGTGAACTATTAACAGCTCCACTAGTGGAGACATTTCCGGTAATATTTCCATTTGTATCAACTATATTAACCTGTCCATTCAGAAGTCCGACTACAATTTCCTGTTTACCGTCTTCGTTTATATCAGCTACAGCAACTCCAGCATCCATATTCATATAGCTGGATAATTGCACAGGAAAATTGGGTAGATCATTGCCTGAGGAGTCAATAACATAAAGATTTCCAGTTATGGTCTGAAAAATGATCTCTTTAGAGCCGTCTTGCTCCAGATCAGCAACCACAGGAGTACAAAGAATATTCATAGGCACAGAATAGGTAAATTCTTCTGAACCGTCCATATTTATCACATACAAATTATTACTTCTAGAACCAGCAATTATTTCATCTGAATTATCATCATCAATGTCTGCTATAGCTACAGAACCATAAATTTGGTTTCCGGTATCGTAGGGAAAGCCTGTATGTTCTTGACCTTCATAATCATATCGATGTATATTACCATTTTTATCAGCAAAAATTACATCATCATTATAGAATATTGGTGAGCCCAGAACACCATTTGTTATGTTAATGGGCCAATTTTTTTGATCGAGTGTTACATCAATTGTGAAATCAATATCTATAGAATAAGTGGAATTACTTTCGATATGAAGTGTGAAATCGATAGAGCAAGCACCAATACCTTCTTGTACTTCTACCGAAAATGGGTCAGCCAGATTAACAGAAGCAGCTCCTGGCGAAATATTATTATAAGAACCGTCCGGATCTGTTATTGTAACACGAGGATCCGAGGAGGAAAGAGTAGCAGAAACATCAGTGGCAGTATTAAAATTTTCTTTATTAGAAATCTGGATACGTAAATCAGCAGATTCCCCCGGATTTAATACACCATCGCCATCTCCGCTATTTTCATATACGTAAGTGAGATCATACTCCAAGTAAGGCAAAAAACCACCTGATATATCCATAATTGCTGCATCAACTTCGGTAAAACCAGCAGGCATTCCGTCTGGTAAAGTGTACCAGCCATCACTGTTTCCACCCCAACCGAAATTTAAGTGATATGTATCGTCACCACTATTATAACCATCTGCAATAATAGCATGTCCACCACCGCCAAAAATACTAAGATAACATGGTTGTGCATCTTGCATATTATCACTTAACATATTATAAAAAGTCGTGGGATTTTCACTGTAGAGATTAGCAGAATCATAATCAAATTTATTTAGAAGGGCATTACGGGCAAGAGAGGAATATGAACCGGATGCGCTGGATGAATAGTTCATTTCTACGGCAACGCCGGCAGCAAAATTTAAAGCACCAATAGCGTGGTCAGTTAAAGGATCATTTCCGGAATAATATATATCTTTTATATCCTGCATATAATTAGTTAAAGTGGGGAAATTGGGGAAATCAAGACTGGTTGCGTCATCATCAATATATATACTGGGGCTGGTGTAACTAGAAATATAGTCATCGCCGGGGCTGCTAAAAGTGGGGTCTCCAATGTAACGTTCATAATTGATTATTTGGGCAATTGCTGTAGCGACACAACCTGTAACACATCTTTGACCATTTGATGGATCGAGAGGACAATACGTATTGTAGGGATAAGGATCCTGATTCCAGGTGGTCTCTATCCAGCCACCAGTAGATGTAGTACCTGGTTCGGGCCAGATTTGTCTATTTTTACTTTCGAAATATCCATAATCAGCTTCAGCATATTTTTGCCATACATTATTATTTTCCTTTTTTAATTCCTGCTCTAAGAAACTAATAGCATCTTTACGAAGCTGCACCTCTTTTCTAATCCAATGATAGGAAAGATTAAGTGGACTGTCATCAGTAGAATAATTGTTTTTGTAAGAATAAGCAATAATAGGATTCAAATCAGTATCTATGGAAACTATAATAAATCCATTAGGATTAAGAGAATAAAGATGTCCAGACAATTCACCTTCTTCAGATAATATCTTCTCGTAATTTTTAATTAAATAATTATCTTTATTATCAATCTTTAACTTTGTTTCCGCAACTTTTAAAGCAATGTTATTATCAACTGGTTTTGCAAACAAAGAAAAAGTAGATAAGAAAAACACTAATATAGCTATAGTCATTAACTTTCTCATTTTATCTCCTTTGAGTTTTTGTAATTTTAGAGTAAAAACCTCTATTTTTCTGTCAATTATTTTTTATTTATTATTTTCATTTACCTGATTCTTCACTACCAACTTATAATAATTTTTAGCATCCGATTTCTTGATATGTTTGGAAGGGATTTCGGTCATTTCAAATTTTAAAATAAATCCATACAAAGCAACTTCAACGAGATCACCTGTTTTAACATCTTTAGCCGGTTTTGCGATCTGATCATTGACTTTCACAAATCCATTATCGCATGCTTTCTTAGCAATATTGCGATGTTTCACGATGCATAGCACATCAAGCAATTTATCTACTCTCATATAGGTCTTTTTTGCAGTTCAACTTCAATATGTCAAATTTTCTGGGATGTTTAAGTTATAGTATAAGCAAAAAATGCTGTTATGACCAATAAAAATTTTCGCTATTCCTCGTTAATATCTTCAACCAAACAATCCAGGTTACCATCTGATAAAATCACATTCAATTTATCATCTTTTTTTATATTCAAAACAGAGCTAATAATCTTACCCTCTTTTTTAGCTACAGCATAGCCTCTAACTAGAATTTTTAAAGGATTTAATTCTTCCAATTTTCCCACAAATTGTATAAAGGTTTCATGCTTTGTTCTGTAGATTCTGTCAATCCGCTTTTTTAATCTGGCAGTCAAATCATTTATCCTAAGTGATTCATTTTTATACAATTTTTCAAAAGAGCTATAAAATTGTGATTTAACCTTTTCTAATGCTATTCTTTTATCCTTTATCAACGAAATATTATTTTGTAATAAATAAGTCAATTCATCCAGTTGTTGCGAATACTGTTGTAAAATATATTTTGGATGATTTTGTTTTAGTCTCCAGGTAATTTCTGACAATGAATTTTTATATTCATCAATATTTCTTGAGAATATAGAGTTTAATGTATATTCTAAATTGTTGATTCTTTCCACAACTGCTTTTCTATCAGGAACCACTAATTCTGCTGCAGCAGAAGGAGTGGGTGCTCTTAAATCTGCCACAAAATCAGAAATTGTAAAATCCACTTCATGCCCCACTGCTGAGATAACAGGTATTTTGGAATTAAAAATTGCCCGGGCTACTATTTCCTCATTAAATGGCCACAGATCTTCCAGAGACCCACCTCCTCTTCCCACTATTAGGACTTCTACATTATTCAATTCATTAAATTTAGAAATAGCTTCTACAATCTCATCTGCGGCTCTATCTCCCTGTACTCTGGTCGAAATAAGACAAATTTCCACCGGGAAACGTCTGGTTAAAACATTCCGAATATCCTGAATAGCCGCCCCCGTACTGGCAGTTACAATCCCAATGCTGGAAGGAAATTCAGGTATTTCTTTTTTGTATTTTTCGGAGAATAATCCTTCTTTTTCCAATTTTCTCTTTAATTGTTGAAATGCAATCTCCAGCTCTCCCGTTCCCAGGGGTTTCATTTGATTTACCAATATCTGATATTGCCCTCTTTTTTCGTAAACAGTTACTTTTCCATAGGATAAGACTTTCATTCCGTTTTCCGGCGTAAACCTTAGATAGGAATTATATTGTTTGAAAAATACACAATTTATGGCACAATTCTCATCCTTCAGAGAAAAATACATATGTCCTGAGCTATGGTGTTTAAAATTTGAGATTTCACCTTCAATCCACATGGGTTGAATTGTATTCTCTAAAACATTTTTTATATGGCTCGTTATTTCAGTTACAGTAAATGCTTCAATATTTTCCATCGTAATCTCTAGAATCAAGTTTTATTTGATGTAATATTTTTTCTAATTTAATATAAAATTCTTCTTTCGAGGAGTTGTTAGTAATTATATAATCTGCCTTTTCTTTGCTAAAATCTTGTGCCTTCATCCGAGATTTAGCCTGTTCTGCAGAATAATTTCTATAGGAATTTAATCTGTTTATTAAAGTGGTTTCATCTGCAGTGATTAAAATAACCACATCGCAGAATTTGTCCATATTCCAATCCAAAAGTAGAGCGGCGTCAATAAAGACCATAGATGCATCTATTTTATTTACTTTCTTCTTAATTTTATCAATAATTTTGGGATGTACTATTAGGTTCAAATTTAACAATTTATTTTTATCCTCAAAAACTATATTACCCAACTTTTTCCTATTAATTTCACCATTTTCTAAAATTCTGTTGCCGAATTCTGCGACTAATTTTTTTTTAATACTATTATCTTTTAAAACTTGATGACCAATACGGTCTGCATTAACTAAAGGATATCCCTGTGAGCAGAAAAATTCAGCCGCAGTGGATTTACCGGATCCGATTACTCCGGTAATACCTACTATTACTTTATTCTTCCTCTTCATGATGTAGTTTTTGAGAAAGTATATCTATTGTAACATCATCATGTATAATGCTATCTTTTACATAGGAAATCTTGCCCGTTTCTTCGGAAACTATGATAACAAAAGCGTCAGTTTGTTCAGAAATACCTATCCCTGCTTGATGCCTGGTACCATATTTCTTAATATACTTTTTTTGAGTAGTAAGAGGTAAGATGACTTTTGCTGCCCTTATGCGATTATCTTGAATAACTATGGCTCCATCATGTAACACTGTTCGTTCATTAAAAATTGTTAGTATTAACTTTTCTGAGATATCGGCATCAATTATCTCACCTGTCATTATATAGTCATCAATTCCCACTTCTTTTACAATCACAAACAAACCACCAATTCTATTTTCGGACATAGTTCTGATGGCATTCAACAATTCTGTATATTGAAATGATTTTTTAGGAGGAAAAATAGTTTGGAAAAATGATTTTTGCCCTAATTTCACCAGAGCTGAGCGTATTTCCTGCTGGAAGAGTATAATAATAATCAAAAACCAAAAATCTCGAACTACTTTTATTATTGAGCCCAACAAGGTCAGATTAGCAAGTTCAGCAACAAAATAAAACAAAACCATAATTATAAGAGCCCAAACTAAATAATATGTTTTTGAATCCCTAATGAGCACTATTACTTTATAGAAGATATATGTGACAATTAGTATATCAATTAAATCCAGAATATTGGGTAGCAGAAAATGCATTATCTACTCCTGATATAATTTAACGTTTGGGCTAACATCTTATTTTCTTTTATTTGATGTACTCTAATAATTTGAACATCCTGCATAATAGCTAAGGCATTTGTAGCCATAGTTCCGGGTAAACGCTCTTCTTTTTCGACTCCCAAAATATTTTCCAGATAACTTTTGTTTGAACACCCGAGCAAAATCGGTCTTCCCAGGGAATGAAACTCAGATATCCTATTGATAATTTCAACATTGTGTTCTAAAGTTTTACCAAATCCAATACCGGGGTCAAGTATAATATTTTCTTCTTTTACACCATACTGTCTGGCAAATTTTATCCTATCCTGAAAATAACTATAGATATCTTCTATAACATCTTCATAGCTTGGATTTTTCTGCATATTTCGCGGTGTGCCCTGAATATGCATAATTATTATGGGAACATCATCATAAGCAGCAACGACTTCAGCCATATTTTCATCAAATCTCAAACCGCTAATATCATTTACAATATCTGCTCCTGCATCCAGAGCTTCCTTTGCGACTTCAGCTTTGTAGGTATCTATAGAAACAGGAAGATCACAACGTTCTTTTGCCGCTTTGATTACCGGAATAACTCTGTTTAATTCTTCATCCATAGATACTTTTTCTGCAAAGGGTCTGGTAGATTCACCACCAATATCAATGATATGTGCTCCCTCTGAAACCATCTTATCAATCCTTTTCTTAGCTCTATCCAACTTCTCATATTTCCCACCATCAAAAAATGAATCAGGAGTAACATTTAATATTCCCATTATCAAAGTTTGCTTTAAAGAAAGTTCCTTACCTCTTACCTTAATAAAACTTTGTGGTTGATTTCTAAATTTTAACAACTTTTTGATTTCTTTAATTATTTTAGGGATACCAAAAATATCTTGATAGGATATTTTTTTTAGCAACAACTTTATTCTTTTTTCATCACCAAAAATAATAACATCACTCTTATCCACTTTTCCATTAACCACGCCTCTGGCTACTGCAGCGTCACCCCCTATACTCAACATATCCTGCTTAATAATATTGGCAGCACCAATTTTTATATTCTTCAATTTTATACAAAGAGTCCTGCCTTTTTTAAACATTGCATCTATGCCCTGAGTAGAGACCTTTATCTTCTCTAATTCTTTTCTCAGGTCTTGGTCATTTTTGATAGATAGTATTCTGTTCATATTTTTAAATTTTATCAAACATTATTTATCTCCATACATCAATTATGGGGAAATGCACCAAATTACACTAATGTTTTTTATATTTATTCTTTTTTATTTGCTTGAATAAATTCTTTAAGTGATTTACCCAGTCTTTTGATACCTTTATGTAATTGTTCTTCAGTAGCATAAGAAAAGTTAATTCTCATAGTATGCTTACCAGAACCATCATGATGGAAGGCTTCTCCTATAACAAAAGCTACATTATTTTCTATGGCTATTTCAAAAAGTTCGCTTGTGTCCAGGTGCTCCGGTATAGAAACCAGAAGGAACAAACCACCTTCGGGCTCTGTCCAGGAAGCTTCTTGGGGCATATATTTATTAAAGTATTTAATAATCAGATCTTTCTTTTTCCCATACATTTCTATAATTTTTTCAATATTTTTTTCAAGATAACCTTTTTCCATAAAGCGTCCGATTATCCTCTGTGAGAATGCAGGAGAGCAAAGGTCAGTAGATTGTTTGGCAACTACAAGCTTGTTTCGGATTTCAGGATTAGCATAAATCCAACCTATGCGGAAGCCGGGAGCAAAAATTTTGGAGAATGTTCCCAGAAGAATTACATAGCCTTTATCATCCATTGAATATATTGTGGGTACATCTTCTCCCTCAAAGCGTAATTCTCTATAGGGACTATCTTCAACAATCAGAACCTTATATTCATAAGCAATCTCGAGTATCTCTTCCCTTCTTTCTTCTGTCATGGTCATACCAGCCGGATTCTGAAAATCAGGTACAATGTAAATAAATTTTGGTTTTTCACCATGTTTATCAAGTTCTTCCAATTTTTCTCGGAGAATTTCGGCACTCATACCATCTGCATCCTGTGGTACACCAATCATATCTGCTTGATATGAATTAAATGCTCCCAGACCACCGACATAAGATGGCAATTCAACAATTACCTTAGCACCAGGATCTATAAAAACTTTAGAAACAAGATCTAAGCCTTGTTGGGAAGATGTGGTTACTAACAAGTTTTCTTCTGTAATATCATTCCCTGCTTTGTTCCCATATTTAATCAATTGTTCTACCAACACCTGATCACCCTCTGTAGCACTATATTGAAGTGCAACTTCCGGTTCGTTTTCCATAACTTCATCAATAACAATTTTCAGTTCATCAACCGGAAAAGATTTTGGAGATGGCAAACCGCCTGCAAATGATATTATTTCGGGCTTTGCAGTTAATTTAAGTAATTCTCTGATTACTGATTTTTTCATCCCCTGCACTCTATGTGAATACCTCTCATTTAAATTAATATCCATTATTTCTCCTTCACTATTTTTGCATAAACAACTTATGCAAAATTCTCTCTGTCAAGGTTTGTTAAAATAATAATTACTTCTTTTGTACTTGGACTTGAAAAAGATTTATAAAAAATTTTTTGACTTCAAAAGAAAATATTCTATTATTTTTCTTGACAGCATAAAGGACGTTTTTCTGATTTTGTAACCAAAGTTTTGGTGAATATGTTACAAAACCACAAAAACGGATAGAAATTTTAAAAAATTTAATTCAAATATTTATACTGCTTAAATACATAATTCACTGATATTAATTAGAAAGAAGGAATTGATGATTAAAAAAATTGGCAGATTGACTCCAAACGAAAAAAATGAGTTGTATGCAAAAACACAAGAAATAATAGAACAAATAAAAGAATCACCCCAAAAAGGTAAAAAAGAATTCTCAAAATTAGCTGCTTCCCAAAATTATTTTGTAAGAAAACAACTGGGGAAAATGGCTGCGAAATCTGACATTAAGGATAAGTTTGAAAAAATAGCAAATAAATATATCAACTCAAAAAAATATGCACATAGGGCAACAGCTCTTTTTTTTTATAATATGTATTACAAAGACGAACCGGAAAAAATGATTGAAATTCTCAGCAATTATTATAATTCTATACGATGGGAAGCAGAAAATCTGATGGATAATTATTGGAAATCCTATCCAAAATTAATGAAAAAAAATATGATGAAATGGATTGTGAGTGAAGATGATGAAAAGCGCTCACTATCATTTCATGGTCTGGAAAATTTTACATATCATGATCCACAATTTGTACTGGATTTTATTAAAAAGGTAATTGACGACGACAGCCTGGAAGTTCAGAAGAAAATCACCCATACAATCATACAAATAGCAAAAACAAAACCAGCCGTTGTGTATCCTCACTTAAGAGAGTGGCTTACAGAAGCTGATGATAAAAGAGTCAAAACTATCTGGGTCTCTATGAAAAAACTGGCTAATAGTATAAAAAACTCAAACGGACGGGATAAAAAGAAAAATAAAGATTTTTTCTTATTAACAAAAGACACTATAAAAGAGTGGAAACGAGATAAAAATGATAAAGTTTCTACAATGGGTAAAAAGCTCTACAAAATTATAAAAAATTAATAAAAAAAGTAGGACTCCTTAAATTAGAGGATTATTTCCACAATAAAACTTGACATTTCAGATTACCCCAAACATTTAGTGTCTAATTCATCTCTAGAATATCTTCACCACTCTATAATTTATTAATCGGGTTCTTTTTGATAAATTAGAACTCATAAACTATTAAACTGACTTATAAGTAATAATTAGCTTTCTCTAAGTTAATTAAAACCATAAGGAGTATGTAAAAATGAAAAAATACCCTAAACTGGCAGCTATAGCTATGCTATTAGCTTTATTAATATTTACAACCTGTAGTGAAGACAGTTCCTCAACTGGTCCCTCTACAGAACCATCCATGGAAACCGTTACAATTTCTGGTTCGTTGAATATACCGGATGGGTCCACAGTCCAAACTGATGATTTAGAAGTAACAACTTTTGCTGCTTCTGAAAATCTCGATGGTGATGGAAATTTCGAAATTGAAACCCCAGAAGCGGAAAAGAACCAAGTCGTCTTATTCATGTCAAAAAATAATAATAATCCTGTTTATCTTGGCATTTATGATCCCTTAGTAAAAAATATTACAGCTAATGATACTACAACCGCCTTAGCTTTAACCTTATTCAACCCCTATTTAATATATTCAGATCAAGCTCAAAGAACTGAATACTTAGATGCAGTTCAAACTAACAGCAAATTTGAAGATCTGCTTATAGAACTGAATGCGGCTTATATTGATGATGCAGAAACTGCACTGGATTATGAAACCAATCCTATTATTTATCAACTGGTTGCCGAATTAACTCAAGAAACTCTTGAATCTCTGGGTGCTAGAGATGACAAACCAATTGGAGATCTACCCTATATTGAAGATGCAGAAGGTGATGATATTACTTTCATCAGCCCACGTTTTGTTTGGTATGCTGCAGGAATTAACAATCTTAGGACGAAATATAATGATGTTGTGAATATCAACAGACAGGAAACAGTAATATCCTTCAATTGGGGATTCCCCCCCTACGTTGAAACAGAACCTGCTCAAACAAATTACGATCTCGGTGATGGAAGTTTTGAGATATTTCTTACTAAAGGTGGAGACTTCAACAAACTGGATGAATGGAATGATCCTGTAGGAAGAGCAACAATTTTGAACACTGCTCAAGCAATATTATATCTATCAGAAGTTATTATTGGCAATATGCCCGAGATAGATTTATCAACTATTCAGGACTATTTTGAAATCTCTGATGAAATGGCTGCTCAATTAGAATTAGCTATTAATCAGGGAAATACTCAAAAATTTATTATGCATTTCTGCACAATTTTGGAAGAGAATTCTGATCAAATATCTAACTGGATTTGGCAAGATAATCAATTTGCTGCAGCTCAGCACTATTTTGCAGCTGTCTCTAATATATTCGAGAGAGTTTCATTTGTATTCCAGCTTCTTGGTTATGGTAACGAACAAGGACCATTCTTTTTCGATATGGTTTTTGCACCTCAAAATGTAATTTATAATATCACTCAGGAAGACGGAACAATAATTAACAGCGAATTTAATAATGCTCCAATGGCAGAATTTAACATTACTCCCCCAGCTGGAATAATTGGTACTGAATTCACTTTTGATGCTTCCGAAACCAGTGATGATAACGATCTTATCGACGATCTTATCTTCAGATGGGATTGGCAAAGTGATGGAACCTGGGATACCAATTGGAGTAATGATTATATGGCAACTCATACCTATGATGAATCCGGCTCTTACAGTATAGCTTTAGAAGTTAAGGATACCGAAGGATTATCCAGTACTGTAGTTCATGGATTGAATGTAGGTGGTGGTGCTGGTACTGCAAACCATGTAAAACTTTTTAGAGATAATCTGCCCTGGAGTACTAATGCCATGATAGATATGTTAGAATCTCTTGGCTTTACTGAAGGTTTAGGAGAAAATACTTATGAGATTATTAGCTCTTCTGAATTTGCAACCGTTCCTCTTATTCCCGGCGAAGATCTCATAATTATTTCCAATGATCAAGCTCAATCTTTCTATAACAATTATGCTGCCAGTCAGACTCGATTCACAAATTTCGTCTATATGGGCGGATCACTTTTCTGGGAAGCCTGTGATGAAGGATGGGCTGGAGGCTCAATGGCAGATGCAGGAATTATTCTGCCCGGAAATATTGATATAAATCTTAATTACGATTATTGGAACTATGTGACAGACCAAAATCTTCCTTTGGTTTCAGGACTTCCAGATGCCATGGATCATAACTACGCCAGCCATGAAAATTTCTCCAACCTCCCTGATGGTACTACAGTATATTGTGTTGATTCTCAGGATGAAGCTACCCTTATTGAATTTAATCTTGGTGGTGGCTGGATCCTAATCACCGGTCAACCTCTGGAACATCAATATGATTATGTTTATGGTGAAGATGAAATGTCTGAGTTGTTACCCAGAATCGCTTCTTATTTCACAGGTAAAGATTACTCGAAAAATCTGTTGAATCAAACAATTAAAGAATCTGGAAGAAATAGTCACTAAAAAAATTATAATTAAATAAAATATTAAGGAGCTCCTTGTTATAAAACAGGGAGCTTTTTTAAATCTTACAATAAAACTTGACATTTGGAATCCAAAAAAATATATAATGCCACTAGTTCAATTTTCTTTTAAACCTCAACTCTCAAAATTAAGTCATTTGAGTTCAAAATTATAATGAGCTCTGTAGATTATTAAGAAAGGAGTTACAATGAAAAAAGTTGTAATCATTATTGTTTGTTTACTTATTAGTTCTTCGGTATTCGCTTTTGAAGAAGGTACAAAAGCATTTGGTGGTGGAGTTGATTTTAATTCTTTTAAATCCAATTCTGATGCTGATGCTAGAAATACTTTTATGGCAGATGTGTTTGGCGGTTACTTTCTAATAAATAATGTAATGGCTAAAGCAATGATGGAATATTATAATTCCAGTCATGGTGATGATTTTTATTCTGAATATCTTTTTGGTCTGGGTGGTGATTACTTTTATGATCATTTCTTTGCTGGCGCTGCCTTTTTATTTGGTGGCTCATCTTACAGTAATGCTTCTGATCATTCGAGTAGTGCTATGTATCTGGATTTTAATGCAGGTTATCTCTTTGAAATCGTAGAAAGTGTATTCTTTAAACTTCAAGGTGACTATATTATGGGTCTTGGAGAATATGGTGGAGATTCAGAGGGCGATAATGAAGAAACAGAATTTAGCCTAAGTGCCGGAATTTCAGTTTTCATGCCATAAATATTATATTAATATTGATTTACACAAGGGCGATAAATTTTCGCCCTTTTTTATTTACTCAAAAATTTTTAAAATGATTCTTTAATTCAAATTTAGAAACGGCTATTTAATTTATAAAGTAAGAACACTGTGATGAACAATTTTTTTTCCTGAATTACTTTACCTATCAGAAATTAACTGGATTTTTTGACAAAATCTAATTTTAAATTTATTCTATAACTAAATCATTAAAAAGAGGTAAACCATGCAGAAAAGATTTATTATTATCACCCTTTTGATAATTTTTGCTTTTTCCACATTAATTAATGCGAAAGAATTAAAGTTTTCTTTTAAGTTTAAACAACCAAATATTAGCCAAAACCAAATAAATTCAGAACTTTCTCGTAAAATTTCAAAACCCGGAAATCCGGTAATACCATATTTTTCAAGTAAAATTTTGATACCTTTTGGTCATAAAATAAAAAATATTGAAGTAGAAAATTCGCAATGGCAGATCTTAACTGAAAATCAAATGATAAATTGGGCTCAAAAACCATATCCAATTAGTCATAAAATTGTCAGAACGACTCCCAAAAATGAAAGCATCTACTCTTCAATTAATCCATATCCTGGTAAAAATTACGAACTTAGTGGTAAGTACTACATGGCTGGTCATAAAATTGCTGTAATAAAAATTTATCCTTATAAATATATTCCCCAAAAAGGTATAGTAAAATTTTCCCAAGATTGGCAAGTAAATATTGCAACCGAATATTCCAAATCAATCGCAAATTATCAATCAAAATTTTTAAATAATAGCCCCAAAATGCATAATGAAATTTCCGGGTTAGTTAAAAATACTTCTCTGCTTAATAGTTACCAAAATCAAGAATCTCACGATATCTTGAATAAAGGTATTGTTACGCCAAATGACCCTCATGATTATATAATAATAACGTCACAAGACTTCGTAAGTACATTCAATCCTTTTTTGGATTGGAAAAATGAATTTGACCTGAACGCTAAAATTTACACAACGTCAGAAATTTATAGTAACTATTCTGGTGAAGATAGTCAGGCAAAAATTAGAAATTTCATTATAGATGCCTATACTGTTTGGAGTGCTACTGATACTCCCCTTGAATATGTTTTATTAGGTGGTGATGATGAAATTATTCCGGACAGAAAGTTATATGTTGAAGTGGGTTCTACTGTAGGTAATATTCCAGCTGATTTCTACTACTCTGAACTTGATAGCGATTGGGACAGTAATGGTAATGGCTTGTATGGAGAGCACCCTGGAGACAATGTGGATTTTATTCCCGAAATAGCTATAGGCAGAATATCTGCGGATACAGAGACTGGTTTTAACAATGCTTTTGCAAAAATCATG
The DNA here is from genome assembly GCA_018334695.1 of Candidatus Cloacimonadota bacterium. Classification (GTDB taxonomy): domain Bacteria; phylum Cloacimonadota; class Cloacimonadia; order JGIOTU-2; family JGIOTU-2; genus TCS60. Next base: position 34,583 of record JAGXLO010000004.1, on the reverse strand, counting down.
AGTTATACGGAAACTCCCCAACCTGCTCTGGAGAAAGCCTGCATGGTTGGCGAGAATCTCAATTGGAATCCGGTAACCTGGGGAGGAGATTATAAAGATGATGTAAGCATTAGATTTCCAGAAAATAATTATCACATAAGTACTCTCTATCAAAGAGATGGAACTTACTCAGGACAGAATGTCTTCAATGCGATTAATTCTGGTTGTGGTATATTAAATCACATGGGTCATTCAAATTATAATATACTTATGGGTATGTCTCCAGCTACACCTGATCAATTTACTAACTCCGGCTATGGTCTTATTTATTCCCAGGGTTGTTTGCCAGCTGCATTTGATGAACAAACAAGTCATAGTGGTGAATGTATAGCCGAAAGATTACAGATTGCAGAAGCCGGTCCTATGGCGTTTGTAGGAAACACTCGCTATGGTTGGTATTCTCCCGGATCAATTGAAGGTCCTTCCCAGCAATTTGACCGAACTTTCTTCGACGGACTTTTTAGCGAAGATATCAGAAATTTGGGAAAGTGTAATAATTATTCTAGAGTTCAACTCCTAGATACTGTGGATGAACCTGTGATGAGATGGTGCTATTACGAATTAACATTACTGGGTGACCCACATGCAGAAATACTCAGTTTAGATGGAGCTTATCCCATGCTTGAGCCTGCAGATATTGTTTACAATGACGACCTTGGAGACGGTGATGGCTCTATCAATCCCGGTGAAACCATTCAAATGTTTGTTAATGTAAAAAATATAGAAGACTGGCAAACAGCTAATGATGTGGTTGTTACAATGCAAAATTCCAACACTGATATAACAGTAATCGATAGCATTAGTCATTATGGAACTATTAATCCGGGTCAGCAAGTTTCACCTGTAAATGATCCTATTACATTCGAAGTTTCACCCTCAAGTGGTTATGAAAACATTGAATACAAATTAAAAATAACTGCTAACCCTGATTCAATTTATTCATTCACAAAAACTTTTACCAAGACGTTATCCGTTAATCTGGAACAAACTAACTGGCCTGTATATATTGGCTCTGAGGTTAAATGCTCACCCCTAGTTATTGATTTGGACAACGATGGAGCCAAAGAAATAATTGTGAATGATGCTGCTGGTAATATATATTCAGTTAGCGACGCTGGAAACACCGAAACTAATTTTCCCGTTTCTCTGGACGAAGGTATCTGGGGAAGTATAGCGGTTGGCGATATTAATAATGACGAAGAATTAGAAATTGTTGCAAATACGATTGGCGGCAAAATTATAGCAATAAACAGCCAGGGAAATATTCTGTTTGAATACCCCACTTCAGAACAAATAATTGCTACCCCCACCTTATATGACTTAGATAATAATGAAACATTAGAAATTATTACTCCCACTACTAATGGCAATATTTTTGTTCTTGATCATGCAGGGGAGACATTTGGAGCATTCCCTTATAATGTTGGAGAAGGAATATGTACAGAAGTAGCTTTGGGTGATATAAATAATGATATGGTGCCGGACGTAGTATTTGGAACAATTACCGGATTAGTTTTTGCAATAGATGCACAAACAAATATTTTAGATGGATTCCCTTATGAAACTGATGCTAAAATTTCTGCTTCACCCATAATTTTTGCTGAAAACAGAATCGCATTTAGTAACAATAATAATAAATTATTTTCTATTGACGGCTCAGGTTCTCTTTTATTTGAAAAGGATTATGAAGCAAAAATACCAATTTCTTTGCTGGCATTCCAAAATGAATCTGATGATTACAGAATGGCATTCAATATTAACAATGGATTTTTGGGACTCGTAGGGATCTCAGGAGATTATCTTACGGGATGGCCTCAAAATCTCAATTTTACACCTAAGAATAGTCCTATTGCAGCAGATCTCGATAGTGATAATAGCATCGAAATAATCACCATAACTAGCAATGGAACAATCTTTAGTTTCAATCAATCAGGAGAAATAACACCCTATTTCCCCATCGAAACAAACTATAATATTCAATCACCACTTACAATTGCAGATATAGATTCAGATGGTGATTTTGAAATACTTGCCGGAAGTTCTACAAGTCTGGTAGCATGGGATTATAAAGAAACTAAAGGAACAAAAACTCCCTGGGCTATGTTTAAGGGCAATCCCCATAGAACCGGAAACTTAGCTGATAGCCAAAACAATACAATTGATGATCCTCAGAATAATCCTTATTCTACAAAATTATTCCAAAACTTTCCGAATCCTTTTAAAACTGATACAAAATTTCTTTTTTCTCTTAGAAGCGGTAACCTGTCGGAAACAAAAATTAATATCTATAATGTAAGAGGACAATTGATTAAAAGCCTAAATGGCTCCGCAGCTAATACTCAAAATGATAATAACTATTCATTAACCTGGGACGGAACAAATCAGAATGGTATTAATGTTTCATCCGGAATTTATTTTTACAAATTATTGACACAAAATTTTACATCCGAAGTTAAAAGACTTATATTGATAAAATAAACAAAAATGCGTCCATAGCTCAACTGGTAGAGCAACTGACTCTTAATCAGTAGGTTCCGGGTTCGAGTCCCAGTGGACGTATTTTTTACTTTAGTTTTAAATAAATAATTTGATATGTACTTACAAAATATTAAATTCTATTACGAATGAAATTTTAACAACTGGAGTTTATATGGAAGATAATAACAACGACATAGAATACAACCAAAATAATGAAAGCGATTCTGATCTGGTAGTAGTTTCGGAAATTTTGCCGGATAAAATTCCTATTTTACCTGTGACAAAAAGACCTATTTTCCCTGGAATGATGTTTCCGCTAACTTTCTCTGGAGATAGAATAATTCAACTTGTTGAAAATGTTTATGAAGGCGATAAACAGATTCTGGGTGTTGTTCTTGTAAAAGAAAAAGATGAACAAGACTTTATGAATTCAGAACTCTACCGGGTAGGAACAGTAGTAAAAATACATAAATTATCAAAAATTAACGAAAATACAATTCAGATAATTATTCAGGGACTGGAAAGATTTTCACATATTAGCACTGCCTGGAAGGAACCATTTCTCACCTGGAAAGTAGAGTATCACTACAATGAACAGCAAAAACCCGATGATGAGCTTAAAGCTTATACAATGTCCATAATGTCCTCTCTGAAGGAACTCTACAAGAAAGATCAGATTGTTCAGGAACAGCTCAAAATGATAACCTCCAATATTTCTCATGATAACCCCGGAAAATTATTGGATCTTGTTGCTTCCATTCTAAATGCTGACAAGGAAAAGCTACAGGATGCCTTGGAGACTTTTGACCTTTACGATCGCAGCAAAAAAATTCTGGTTTTGCTTAAAGAAGAAATTGAACTTAGCCAATTACAGGAAGAGATAGAAAAGCAGATTGAAGAGAAGGTTAATAAACGCAAAAAAGAATTTTTTCTTAGAGAACAACTAAAAATTATAAAGAAAGAGCTTGGTCTGGAAAAAGATGATAAAACAGCTGAAATTGAAAAATTTGAGGAACGGAAAAAAGATCTTAAATTGACAAAAGAGGCAGCAAAGACAATTAATAATGAGATTGAAAAACTAAAAATGCTGGACCCTTCTTCTCCTACTTTTAATGTTACCCGTAGCTATCTGGATACATTAACTAGCCTTCCGTGGGGAAAATATTCCGAGGACAGACTTGATATACAAAGAGTCAGGGAAATTTTGGATGAAGACCATTATGGTCTGCAGGATGTTAAAGATTTAATACTGGAATTTATCGGAACGATTATAAAACGCGGTTCGGTAGCCGGTTCAATCCTTTGCCTGGTAGGACCTCCTGGTGTAGGTAAAACATCGGTAGGACGTTCCATAGCCCGGGCGCTTAATCGTGAATTCTTTCGATTCTCTCTCGGTGGCATGAAAGACGAAGCAGAAATTAAAGGACACCGCAGAACTTATATTGGAGCTATGCCCGGAAAAATAATGCAAAGTCTTCAGAGAACTGGTACGGCAAATCCGGTAATTATGCTAGACGAAATAGATAAAGTAGGAAAAAGCTATCAGGGAGATCCGGCATCTGCGCTTCTGGAAGTGTTGGACCCGGAGCAAAATGTGGATTTTCGTGATCACTATCTTGATGTAGGATTTGATCTTTCTAATATACTATTCATAACAACTGCTAATCAACTCGATACAATCCCACGACCACTCCTGGACAGAATGGAAATAATTAAACTGTCCGGATATATACTTCAGGAAAAAATTGAAATCGCCAAACAATTTCTTATTCCTAAACAAAGAAAAAAACATAATCTGAAGAGTACAGAAGTTAATATTACTGACAAAGTCCTGGAGATAATTGCAGACAAATATGCCAGGGAAGCCGGTGTGCGCGGCATGGAAAATCAGATAAAAAAAATCATGCGCCAGGTTACACTAAAGATGGCTGAAGGAAAAGGAAACAAGTTCTCTATAAGCAATAGAAACTACAAAGATTATCTTGGCAAACCCAAATATACTACGGAAAAACTATACGAAAAATCTTTTCCCGGCGTTGCCCTGGGACTTGCCTGGACCTCCCTGGGTGGTAAAACTCTCTATATTGAATCCTCTGCTACTAAAACTGGCGAAAGCGGATACAAGCAAACCGGTCAACTGGGAGATGTAATGAAAGAATCTACCGAAATTGCTTTCTCCTATATTCGCTCCAAACTTTCCAAACGAGGTAATCATTTTTTTGAAAATAACTTTATTCATCTGCATGTGCCTGCCGGAGCTACTAAAAAAGATGGTCCTTCAGCTGGAATAACTATGGCACTATCTCTCTATTCTCTAGCAACCAATAAACCTGTAAGAGGAGATATTGCAATGACCGGAGAACTCACTCTCACAGGCAGAGTACTTCCCGTGGGTGGAATAAAAGAAAAAACTATAGCTGCCAGAAGAGTTGATGTTTATGAAATTATATTGCCGGCAGATAATGAAAAAGATTTTAATAATCTTCCTGATTATATTAGAGAAGGTATAGATGTTCATTTTGTAGAATATTTTGATGAAGTCCTGGATATCGTTTATGGATAATAATAAAATACAAAGTTTCTATTACTTACCTCTTAGTTCTGAAATTCAAGCAAAATCTTCTAAGAAGATATTGAAAAAATACAATTCCTTTTTGAAAAAAATAGGTGGAAGGCAAGCAAAGGAAAGCGAAATCGGTGTAAAAGACCCTATTGTATTTTTTATTTTAACAGGTGGTACAGAAAATCATGTTTTAAAACTTATAGACGAGCTGGCACAATCTAATAAGAACAAACTCTTATTAATTACTCATCCAAATAATAATTCATTACCTGCTGCCTTAGAGATCTCAGCCAAATTACAACAGGAAAATTTGAATATAAAAATAGTTTATATCTCTGATTCGAATAATCAATTTGCTGCTGAAGAAATTTTAGAATTTGTATGTCACTATCAAGTTCACAAAAAATTACAATCCAGCAAAATTGGATTAATCGGTAAACCCTCTGAATGGCTAGTAGCAAGTTCTCCAAATAAAAAAATTATTGAAAACAATTGGCATGTAGAAGTAAAAAAAATTCCACTGAAAAAAGTTTATACTTTATACGAAAATATTACTGATAAAAAGATAGATTTTGAGTTGGAAAAAAATCCTGCAATACCTGCTGAGTTAGCTGCGATAAAAAGGACTGAGTTACTTAAAGCAATAAAAATTTATCTTGCTCTCAAAAAAATTATAAAACAAGAACAATTAGATGCAATCACTATTCGTTGCTTTGATCTAATTCAAAAGAAACACGTCACAGGATGTTTAGCGCTAGCTCTGCTTAATAAAAAAAATATTATTTCCGGATGTGAAGCTGATATTGTTTCAACTCTCACAATGCTCTGGCTTTATTATCTAGCACACAAAAAAAGCTGGATGGCTAATCCTGCCAGAATTGATCTGCAGAACAATTCAATTCTGCTAGCACATTGCACAATTTCTATGGACATGGCGCAAGAATTTACTTTTCCGACTCATTTTGAATCTGGTATTAATATTGGTATTCAAGGCAAAATATTACCGGGGGAAGTAACACTTGTGAGAATCGGAGGAAAAGAGTTGGATAAATTATGGGTTGCAGAAGGGAATATTAAAAAAAATACCAAACATGCTAATCTATGCAGAACACAAGTCCGGGTAAGTTTGGACGAAAAAGATAAAGCTAAAGAATTACTTGCTAAACCACTGGGAAATCATCTTATTCTGGTTACTGGAAAAATAAAATCGAAAATTGTTTCTTACTTTGAGTTTATGCAAAAACAAAGTGGTTGTTAAAACTTATAAATGAAAATTCTTATTTTTGCAGCCTTAAACTCCGAACTCGTTTCCGTTAAAAATCATCTAAATAATATAAAAATTCACAAATCCGCAAAAATCGATTTTTTAAAAACGGGAATAGGAACTCGAAATATTAAATCGAATTTAACAGCCTTGCTGAAAGATAATAAGTATAAATATGACTACATTATTAATACCGGAACTGCTGGGAGTTTAAAAGACGAATTACACGTTGGCGAGGTATTTATTCCTAACACAATCGAATATTTTGAGAAACGAGAGAAATATTTTTTTGATATAAACCACAATTTCAAAATGAGTAAAAATTGGATAACCGGTATCCTGGTAACTTCTGATAAAGATATCATTAATACGACTGATAAAAAAAATTTGAAAGCAAAAACTAAAGCTGATGCCGTTGATATGGAAGCATACGAAGCTGCAAAAGTGAGTAAAAAATATAATATCCCTTTTATTTCCATAAAAGTAATTTCGGATTATGCTGAATCATTTAATAAATCAGAATATAAGAAAACCCTGCAAGGAATTACCCCATTTTTAGCAAAGGCTACACATAAAATAATTAATCAGATAATTTAAGGTATAAAAAAATATATGGAATTGAATTTAGTAAAGATTGAAACGGAAAAGTGTATATTATCCGAAAAAACATTTGATGTATTTACAAAAAAGGAATATCCTACCTCTTCCGAAATACCTCCTTATCCTCTACTTGTAGTTGAAAATAAAGATAACTACCATTTGTTATATGGTATTCAGGAATTCAAACAATGGAAAAACAAACATAATAATTTAATGGCATACGTGTTACCCAAAGATTTAAAATTCCAGACTTTATTTGATGAAGTAATTAATTATCATATTCGGCATCATGATTTAAATCACTTCGAGATCAGTAATACTATTAACATGCTTCGCAATAAAAATTTTTCTGAAACGGATATTACTAACCGTTTTTGCCGCACCTTAGATATTGCACCCACAAAAAACATGGTAAGAGATTATCTTTCATTGCAAAAAATAAATAATAGAGTAGTGATATTCTTAATCAATAAGGATGCATCTTTAAAGCAGTGGCTAATTTTTCCCGAACTTGATGATCAAACTCAAAGCTTTCTGGCAAAAATTATTGCCAAATTACAACCGAGTTTAAGTTCTTTGACGCAACTTGCAAAAAATATTCTGGAAATAGCAAAAAGAGATAATAAAGAAACGAAACAAGTCATCAAGGAACTTAAATTAAAGGAAAACATAAAAAACTATTCAAAACAGTTGGCATTGCAAAAACTGCGCGAAATAGTAAGAAATAGCAGATATCCTGTATTAGAAAAATATAAAAAGAACAAATCAGATAAAATAAAATCTTTAAATCTCCCAAAAAGTATAAAAATTGTTCCTGACAAAACCATGGAAACCAAAAATTTTAGGATCCAGATTAGTATTGAATCAAAGCAAGATATTGGGGAATCAATTAAGTATTTAATTGAAAATTCGAATACAATAAAAAATCTTCTTGATATACTGTAAAATTTTATTTTATGATAAAAAATATTATTATATCCAAATCTGCAAGAGATGATAAAGTAACTTCCAAGATTGTAAATTTTTATTCAGAAGCAAAAGTCCAATTAATTGAGCAAGATAGAATTGAGGGGAGAATCGTAGAAGGAGACCCCAAAAATAATTTATTTTTAACTCACAGCAAAGGGGATGTTATAAGAGCATGTCCGGGAACAAGTGGGCAATATCTTTGTTGTAGATATCAGATAATAAATCAGACTTTGAATTGCCCTTTTAACTGTACTTATTGTATCCTACAATATTATCTCAATCAGAGTGCTACTATCATTTATACAGACTTCAACAAAATTCTAAATAATTTAGATAAAGCACTTTTTGAATATGGCAACAGGTTTATTCGAATTGGTACAGGAGAATTGGGAGACAGTTTAGCTTTGTTTGGTTCACGTCTTTTTGCAAAGGAGGCTGTTGAATTTTTTGCTTCCAAGAATAATATATTGTTTGAACTCAAGTCTAAATCAAATCAAATCGAGCCTCTTTTAGATTTAAAACCTAACAAAAGAACAGTAGTCTCGTGGTCATTAAACCCGCCTGAAATAATATTACAAGAAGAGTTAGGAACCAATTCATTAGATGAGAGATTAGATGCGGCAAAAAGTTTGGAGAATCAAGGATATTTGTTGGGGTTTCATTTCGATCCAGTTATTAAAGTAAAAAATTGGCAAAAGCGATATGGAGATTTAATTGAAAAGCTCTACACAAAAATCAACCCGGATAATATTGCTTGGATAAGTATAGGCTCATTGCGATTTCCACCTTCAACCAAAGATCAAATTATAAAGCACTATCCTCATACAAGAATCATTTATGAAGAAATGATTAAGGGATTAGATGGCAAGATGAGATATCCTCGCCCCTTGCGCGCTCAAATTTATAAATTTATTTATAAAAAACTTAAGGATATATACAACCCACCTTTTATTTATTTTTGTATGGAAAACAAAACTGTATGGCAAGAAGTGATGGGATTTTCGCCTGATAATAATGCATATCTTGATTGGATGTTTGCAGATAGTATTTATAAAAGATTCAAGGGTATTGTCTCACAAAAACCAAATATACAAAATTTTGAAAATGCCTTAAATATTGATGGTTCTGAATTTTAATTTTATTTGATAAATTTAGATATTCTCTCTGCTTAATTATTGTAAAATTTGACAACCGAATATGACAGAAAAAAAAATCTAAAAAATTAGGAACTAAAATGAAACCACAAATTTACGCATTATTTACGGCAATGGCTTGGGGTATAGGTGGCTTTTTAGAAAAAAAGGGATTGCATTTAGGTAATCTTTCTCCTCAAATGGGTATTACTATTCGGACGGGAATAGCCTTTATAATTTTGGCATTAGTGAGTCATCCCTACTGGAAACAGCTAAAACATGCAGGTCCAAAATCTCTTATCTATATGATTATCGGTGGTGGTGTAATCGCAGGTTCTGTTGGTATGCTATGTTTCTACTACGCCATAAAGGGTGCCCCCTTAAGCAAGGTGTTACCAATTGCCTTCACATCCCCTCTTTTTGGTGCTTTGATGGGTATAATATTTGCAGGTGAACAAATTACCCTCAAAAATATCATTGGTATTATGATGACAGTTGGTGGAATAATAATTTTAACAATTTAGAAAGGAAGTAATATGAAAAAATTTACATTAATACTATTTGCATTAATACTTAGTGGATTATTGACTTTTTGTTCTGATTCTACAGACAATTCTAATCCATCCGGATCACTTAAATACAAAGGTAGCTGGAGTACAGAGTCCGGAATTGCGGATTCAGTATATTTTAAAATTGTTCAGGTTGGTGATTCAGCAAAGATAAATACTTATACTATTAGTACATTTAATGCCTTTGATAGCATGTACGTTACAGACGGTATCTGTTATGTAACCAATGGAACCTTTGAGCTAGATGGTTTTTCTGCCCGGTTAACCGGACAGGCAGTTGCAGATACTATTTTTCAAGGAGAATATACAGTTTATTACCAGTTTAGTGGTGATTCGGCTGTTGGGAATTATACTGCCTATAAACAATAAATCTTAAAATTTCAAACAAAATTTAAGGAAAAATATAACTTATGAAAAAAATATCAATTATAAGTGTACTGATTGCTTCTTTGCTGATAGCTTATTGTTCTAGCAGCACTTCCAACAATTCACATAATGGTTCTATAAACATTACCAATCCCTCTGATGGAGATATAATAACTAACATTTTCACTAAAGTAGAAGCTGATGTTTCAACAAAAAACAGTGAAATTAAAGTGGAATTTGCAATAGATAATATTGTATATAAAATTGATAGTATAGCACCCTATTCATACGATTGGCACAATTTTTACTGGGCTGACGGAAACGCACATTCCATAAAAGTTACTGCGCATGATAGTGAAAGCTGGTGGGCTCATGACAGCATATCAGTTACAGTTTCTGAGGAAGCCGGTACACATCCTACTGTTATTTCACCGGCAGATAGCAGTGTTTATACAGTGGGAGATAGCATCACTTTTAGCTGGAACAGCTTACCAGAAGCAAGTCAATATTTTATCGAGTTTTCACAATTAAAAAACGACAATCGTGGTACAGTTTTTGATACAGTTTATACAACTTCCTTTATTGAAAGCGGCAACTATTCTTGGAAACTACAAGCGGAGAACTATGGACTTGAGAGTGATTTTAGTCCGGAATATTATTTTTCGATTCTAGAATAATTAAAAATAGTATAATTTATTTACTCATATAGTGGAAATTTCTGTAAGCGCCATTATAAACTTTATAATCAGCATCTCCAAATAGCACAGACTTGGCGGTCAAGGACTTTTCATCCTTACCAAACAGTTTTCAATATTGTGGCCTCATTTCGTGATAAAAGCTTCGCTGGTAGGCACTTTCTTCGCTCACTTCTTATTTTTTTACATCTAAAGAACCGTACAAACACTCATTCTATGAATAGATCCATCCACTCCTCTACCTTGCAGTAATCAACTATTAGCTTCATTGGCTATAACAGTTGTTGATAAGATAAAACCTTTTATCTTACTAACTAATTTGCTCTGTTTAATTTTACAAGTCATTAAAATTTCAAAGTAAATCTATGCTAATTCCACAACTTTCTTTGCCAGCTTGGAAATTCCTTTACCCACGTAAGCAATGCTTGGACCAAGCATATAAGCAGGAGTGGTAACAATATTGTTTGTTTCATCAAATACTATTTCATCCACACTTGCTTCAATGTGCTGCGCTCCCATTTTTTCAACATCATTTATTGTCTTTTCATCATTTCCCACAGTTAATTTAGGTTTAAATTTCTCCAGCACTTTTGCTGCTATAACCGGAGAAATACATATAAAACCTAAAGGCTTGTTTTGTTCATGTATATCTAAAATCAGATTAGAGATCGTGTTATCTACCGACATATTTGAACCTTTAGAAGCATAATTACATAAATTCTTTGCAACACCAAATCCTCCGGGAATTACCAGTCCATCCAGTTTATTGGCATCAGCATCGTTTAAGGGACTAATTTCACCACGGGCAATACGCGCAGATTCTACCATAACATTGCGATTATGAGAATTATCCTGTTCCTGAGATATATGATGAACCACATCAGTTTGATTTTCATCAGGAGCAAATATTTTAGTTTTCACACCTTCTTTATCCAGATTATAAAGTGTTAATACAGATTCATGTATTTCACTACCATCCTGCCAGCCTGAGCCAGAAAGTATTACACCAATCGTTTTATTTATTTTTTCATCCATGAATTCTCCTTTTTAAGTTCGTTTATCAAATTTTCAATAAAATTCTTCATCATTTTATAATGGCTTCCTTTCCAATATAGTTTATTACAATTAGGACAGATTGTAAAATCTTGCTGAGATTTTCTAACTTTTGGCGGCAGTCGATCGACTATTTCTGATTTTTCTATGCTTTCCAATGTTGAATTACAAATAAAACAGCGAGAGAAAGGTATAATTTCATCTGTTAAATCGAATCTGCTCAAAATCTTTTTCAATTGCTCGCCTGGTTCGGTTTCTGTTAAACAATATCCGTGAGTAACCTCGTTATTCTTCATCAATTCTCTACTGCGTGAAATAATTATTCTTCCTTCGTTTTTAGATTTTTTTATCAACTGCTCTCTATCGATGGAGGGATCGTATTTTGTATCGAATCCTAACATTCTAAGTAATCGAGCCAATTTACCCAAGTGTCTATCTAGAATAAATTTTATTTCTCTGAGAGGTTCAGGACGCAAATTTGTAATATCTTTTATGTCCACACTTTCGAAAACAGGATAAACACTTATTCGGTCACCATCTTTTGCAATATATGAAAAATCTACTGATTTGCCATTTACCAGAATTAAATCCACCTGAGTATGCGGCACTCCACAGGATTCGATAATATCTTTGATTGATTGTTTTGACTTAGAAATATATTTGAATTGGGTTTTTCTTTTTTCAGAAGGCAGGAAATTATTTAACTCTTCGTAGAATCTAAGAAATATTTCTTTCATTTTTTGATTAAATCTTAAATTCAGCAGATTTCCATCTAAGTGAGCATCTTATTTAATTTTTATCTGGTAATACCTAATTTTTTGATTTTTCTGGAGAGGTTTGATTGTTGGAGTCCCAGCTCTTTGGCTGTATCTGTGATTTTCCAATTATGCTTTTCAAGATGTTTTTTTAAATAATATTTTTCAAATTCCTCTTTTGCTTTACTGAACTCCTGGGTTTTAAGAAAGGGATATGATTTTCCTTTTGGTTGGAGCTGTTGTTTTATATTGGGAAGGATTGCATCTTTATCAATAATTTTTTGATCTGTAAGTATATACATTCGTTCAACCAGATTTCGCAATTCTCGAACATTTCCTGGAAATTCATAATTTTTTAGATAATCTATTGCCTCCTCACTAAATTTCTTTGGTTCCATCTTTAGTTCCACGGCAAAATATTCGGAAAAATAATTTAACAATATGGATATATCACTTTTTCTCTTACGCAAAGCAGGTATGTTTATAGGGATAACATTTAATCTATAGAACAGATCTTCTCTAAATTCTCCTTCTTCAGTCATTTTCTCCAAGTCCTTATTAGTTGCGGCAATAATTCTTACATCAATACTCAAAGTTTTGTTAGAACCCACTCTTTCGAATGTACCTTCCTGAATAACCCGCAGTATTTTTGCTTGTGCTCGTAAATTCATATCACCAATTTCATCTAAAAACAAAGACCCTTTATCTGCTTGCTCCAGTTTACCAATTCGCTTCTTATCAGCGCCGGTAAAAGCACCTTTTTCATGACCAAACAATTCACTTTCTACTAATTCAGTTGGTATAGCTGCAGAATTAAATTTTACAAAAGATTCATTTTTTCTCTGACTTTGGTTATGAATAGTATAAGCTACGAGTTCCTTACCTGTCCCACTTTCGCCTCGTATTAAAACTTTACTATCCGTTTTACTAACACGATCTATCATATTTCTTACTTTTTGGAAAGCAACAGAGTTACCAATCATTTTATATTTTTTGGAAACATTTTCGGATGTTTGTTCATATTTTTTATATAGTCTAATTTTATCTGATATATGTTTAGCAGCAATGTTAACTTTATGAAGAGAAAGTGGTTTCTCCAAAAAATCATAAGCACCTATTCTTACGGCTTTTACTGCGGTTCTTATGGAACTGTGGCCGGATATCATAACTATATCCAGAGCAGGCAATATTTCTTTTGTTCTCTTTAAGACTTCAATTCCATCTATACCCGGAAGTTTAACATCTAAAAACATCAATTCAATTCGGCGGTTTTGTAAAATTTTTAGTCCTTTTTCACCGCTATCAGCAGTAATTACATTATAACCTTCGTCACTTAAAATATCTGAAAGTGTCTTTCTAATATTTTTTTCATCGTCCACAATTAATATATGCATCATATAATCCTCTAATATACATTTTTATTTTCACCATTTAAGTTTAAAATAGATAATTAAGTTTCAAATAAACAATTTCATAATCGGCGACAAATCTATTATTCAATTCGTCTGTAGATAGTTTATGGCCAAGATAAATATTACATTCAGGTCTAAATTGCCAGCGAAAGTTAGAAAAAACTCCAACATGTTTTTTTTGATCCTCATATTCATAATTATTATATCTCAGACCTGTAGTTAAAGATATCTTATTGAATAAATTTAATTCTAATTTCGCATTACAGATTAAATACTTATCATCGAGCTTGGTAGTATCAGGAAAATCGTGAAACAAGCGATCAGAAATTTCAAAATTTAAGGAAGAATATCTGTTAATATCCAATTTAATATCAACATCGAGGCCATCACTTGTATATACATCTTTCAGATTATATACCAATGTATTCCATCTGCCGTAACTAATTTCGATATACAACCAATCTAACCTATAAAATTCTATCCCAGCAGAAAATCTATACCAATCATATACATTGTCCGCATATCCTTCTTCTCCCGCTTTAAGAGAAGTCCAAAAATCAATTTTAGGTTGAGTACTAAGCCATAAGTTGGCTCCGGCATAATTGTCCAGCATCTGATTTTGAACATTCCTTGATTCTCTATACCACCACAGATACCAGCCATAATCTTTTATTAATTTTTTATTAGGTTCTACATTCTGCCATAGATTCAGATTCATCTGATAAACATTTGTTTCTCGATTCCATCCCATATCCGGAGTGTAATTATTACTGATCCTGGTTAAATTTCCTGACCAGCCTAAATCTCCTTTATTTCCCTTATAACCAATTAGGGCATAATAACCACTAGAATTTTTTGATAGAGAATCTCGATAGGATAAATTTACTGTACTCCAAATAGAATGATTATCGAAAAACTCCCAATTAGGTTCCAGATGCAATACTTCATTATGGTAATTAGTATTCATACGATTAAGAAAGGTAAATTGCATTTCAAATCTGTCAGATTTATGTTTATAGGCAGCCAGATTATAGAAATCATCCGGATTGGTGACTTTGCCGTTACTAACAACTTTCTTATCCTGAGCAGATAAAAAGCCATAAGAGTATTTCTCAGCACTTTTTGTTAACTTGAGTGCGTATTTTGGTTGCATTATATGCCGGGAGTAAAAAATTGTTTCACTGCTGTAACCACCCACACCAAAAACATCTAAATCTTCAATAAAGAAATAGCGGTTTTCTTTAAAGGTGGGCGCATAACGTAAATTATAAATATCTTCTTCTGAATCCAGGGGAACATCCAAAAAATCAGGATTAATACTTAATTTAAATTTACTGGAAAAACTAGGATCAAATGAAAAATCCATACCGAAATTATCTAAATCAAATTCACCGGTTTTTGTTTTCAAATCATATTCTAAAGTAAAATAAGGTTTAAATCGATAATTATTTGAATTGCTTATTTCCTTTTTGATTATTATATCCTCTGCATTTCTAAAATAATCTTTGTTCATATTAAATGTTACATAAGGTACAGCATAGGTCTCATTGTAATGTAAAAACCAGCGGTTTAGAATTATTTTCCATCTATAGGGAGGATTTCCGAAGAATCGCAAATTATCAAAAGGTATCTTCATGGTACATTCCCAGAGGTCATCTGAAATAATGTTTCTATAATCATAAGTGCTATTCCACTCAGTATCATAATCTAAATCAGATTTTCTGATGGCATCCATTTTACTGCCCCGCGGGAAAGCAAAAAACATATAAGAGTAATAGTTATTTACATCCGTAATTAATTGAAAGACAAGATAGTCAGCATTAACGAACTGATCTTTCTGAGCGAATTTACCTTTATAAAATTTGTCATCTATTTCAGCTTTCCATTCTATAAAGAGATTTTTACCATCATGCCATAACCAAGCATCGGTTGCCAATGGGGCAGAGGAAGAATCATCCGGAAAAACACACACAAAATCATCCATATGATTAAAATCTTCTTTGATAAGAGACTTAGAGTAAGGAACGTGAATTTCTGCATTTAAGAATGTTATCATAAGTAAGGAAATAATTGTGAGGATAATAGCTCTTTTAAAATGCTTTTCGTTATTAGGATTTTTAAAAATAAAATTAATGACATTTGAGTGAAATAGAGAATTCATAATTCGTATTTGTAAACAATAAAATATATTTGTCAAATCTCATCATAATTTTTTATCGTTAAAATATGAATTATTTTATCTTATCGCCGATTAAATAATGATACTATAATTTAAATCTCTGTTTTTATTTTGAAAATCTCTAAAATTTTTTTAGTCCTGATTATCATTAAACAACTTCTTGTCGTGTTCAGTAAAAGTTAATACAAACACAGTTCCCGCACCTTTTTTACTATTTACCTTTATCTCTCCTTGATGTTGTTTAATAATTCTTCTTACAATAGCAAGTCCCAGACCAGTTCCTTTTTCTTTAGTAGTATAATATGGTCTAAATATCTCGGATTTTTCTTGCTTTGAAAGCCCTTTACCTGTATCTCTGATGGTAAACATGAATTTATTATCTTCATAATTCAGTTTAACAAATATTTTACCATTTTTATCCAACGCATCCATAGCATTTTGAAGCAAATTTACAAAAACTTGTTTTATTTGTAATTTATCACCGTAAAATTTTGGTAAACTATTTTTTATTTCAAGATAAATATTTGCTGATTCTTTGTATGGTTTAATTATCTCTTGCACTTGAGAATGTATATCATAAAATTCGTAATTAGAAGAAGGCATTCTGGCAAATCTTGAAAATTCTTGAACAAGATGTTTTAAATTATCAATTTCTTCATGAATAACCGATAATGATTCTGCAAAAGTTTTGTTAAAATTTTCATTATCGCACTTTTCATATTTAATTTCAAGTCGCTCAATAGAAAGTTGTAATGGGGTTAGAGGGTTTTTTATTTCATGGGCTACTACTTGTGCCATCTCACGCCACATCATATCTTTTTCAGCTTTTAATAATTTATCACGATTGGCTTCTAATTCTTTTACCATTTCATTAAATGAGACTATCAAATGATTAATAGGAGAAATTCGGTTTTCTTTAACTCTTACATTAAGATCTCCTGCTCTTACTTTTTTTGTTGCTTTTCTTAGGCGAATTAAGGGTCTTGATAAAACGTGTAATAGCACAAAAAATATTAGGAAAAAAATAATACTTGATACAATTAGATATGAGGTAGATATTTGAGTCATGCGACGTTCGAAAAGATAAGTTGTTAGTTCGGACTGATTAATGCTTTGCAAAATATCCCTCATCTCCTCTTTATCAATAACATCTTTGTTGTCCAAATAAAAATTATGAGTTTTTTTATACAAATCAAAGGAATTCATATCTTTTTCATAATCTCTAAAACTGTTAATAAAAAAAGCATGTGTAATATAGCCGCTAATTAGAAGAAGCAAAGCTATTATTACGAGTATTTGTACTTTAAAAGACGGTAGTTTCATCTTGTAATTTCTTTTAATTCTAATCTATTGGAAAGAAATTTAGCAGGTTTATTATTCCAATATTTAAGCAGATCAAACTCTTTGCCGATAGAATCCATATATATTGGGGTCAATTTCGCAATTAATATTACAAAAAAATTGTCACTTTCTATATCTTGCAAATCTTTGGAAATTATTATAGATTGAAGTGTTGTGAATCGGTTTTTTACTTCCTCTAATTGCAGAAAAATTTCATACTTTTCCTTTTCAGATAAAAATAAGACAAATTTTTTGTCAATGAGATCGTATGACATTTCATGAAAGAATTTTTTTTCCGCAACTACCTCTTTTTCTTTATCAAGTATTTGTATGAGATAATCAATCCGGATTTTTTCACCAGAGATAAGAATCTTATCCAGATCTGAGTTGAAGCATTCCTTTAGTTTTGCACTACAAATCAGTTTGTCATAAGTATAATCTATCTGAACTTCGTTAAATACCGGACTCAAATTAGTCTGTAATAGAGCTCCAATTGCCACTGCTAAAGTAGCAATGGATTTTGAAATTGTACTAAACATTTTTTATGAAATACCAAAATTATTTTTAGTTTTTATCTGAATTCCGTATTTTACCTAAACCTGTAGAGAATTCTTTTTCTTTAAAAACACAGTCAACTGTAGAAATATTTCCTATACCAGTATAGAATTCTACTCGAGGTGCTTGAGAATTAAAGACTGAAATATTACCAACTCCTGTATTGCATTCGATTTCAAATGCATTTACCTCTGTCATTGAAATATTACCAGCACCAGAATCTAATTCAATTACATCAGAATTAACTTTGTCAATAGATATATTTCCAGCGCCAGTATCTATGTCAAGTTCTTTTCTACACTTACAATCACTAATAGTTACATTGCCAGCACCTGTATCGACCTCGATAAATTTATTGTTAAATTCTTTTATAGTTACATTACCTGTACCACTATCTATTTCTAGTGAAGTTTTAGCGGGAATTGTTCCGGCAATATTACCAATTTCAAATTTGTTATCGGCTTTCGATATGCCGACTAATTTACCATTTTCTAATGAAACTTTGACATCATTTTCTATTTTTTCATAAATTTTAATTTTTAGATCAAATATATTTCCTTTTTCTAATTTTACTCCTCCAAAATCGATATTGGCAGTGAATGTTTCATAATCGCCTTCATTTTTTAACTTAATAATTCTTTTGTAAGCATATTCTTCCTCACTGATATTAATTTTACCATTTTTAAAATCTATTTTACAACTAATAACAAATAATAAAATAAATATCACAGAAAGTATTTTTATTAGTGTTTTTTTATTATAATCCATTTTTCCTCCTAGGATTGAAAAAGCACCTTATCACATATGATGACAAGGTGCTAAATATTATTTTGTTAGAATCCAAACCAGGGACCAACACTGATTGTATATCCCTCAAATTCGGTATCGGGGGAATTAACAATTTCAAATGAATCTTCACAAATATTGGCTCTCCAGCCTTTATATAAAGGATATCCTATCATATAACCAGTTTCTGCTCTAATACCCAACCAGTCATTTAATTTATAAAGAAATCCCATTTTGGGTTGAAATAAAATGTAATCTTTTGCTAATTGAATGTAATTATTATCAGAGTGTGCTAAAGTACTATCCATAGAATTCCAATCATAGTTTTCACCCATTTGTGAGAATTCAAGATCATAACCACCCCATCCGATCATGAACCCGAGGTTGGCAATAAAATTTCTCATGATTGGTATGCGTTTATCAAGGGTTACTCCGCCATAGCCAATGGAATATGCCAGTCTTTTTTCTGCACCGTCTGTCATTTTTTTTGCTGTGGAGTTATACCAGGTACCCATACCACCGAGAAACCAATTTTTTCCTACGGGACCTTTTCCACCGATACCCCAGTAGTTAAACTGATTCTCATCTAATTCTGTGAATCCGCAATCTTTTATAATTTTATTAACGTCTTCAAACTTATTTTTAGGAACATAGAAAGTAGGCATCCAACCAAAACCACCTGTTCCAGCAGATAATTCATGCTTACTTGGTCTATGTTCTTCACCTTTGATAAATATACCTTCTTGTTTTTGAGCTTGTAGGACAACTTCAGTACTATTAATATTGCCATCGCGGAAGTATTTAACTTTTACTTTGTCACCAATTT
>JAGXLO010000004.1:0-12500 GCA_018334695.1 Candidatus Cloacimonadota bacterium | reverse complement strand
ACTAACCCTGAGCAGATTAGCTTTACTCAGGAAACCTTAGGCTTACGGTGTCTCGGATTCTCACCGAGATTTACACTACTTATGCCGGCATAATCTCTTCTGATAGCTCCAGCATACCTTTCGGTACACCTTCATCACCCTACAGAATGCTCTCCTACCATCTTTTCCCAAAATGGGAAAAAATCTATAGCTTCGGTAGTATACTTAGTCTCGATCATCTTTGGTGCAGAATCACTCGACCAGTGAGCTATTACGCACTCTTTAAATGAATGGCTGCTTCTAAGCCAACATCCTGGCTGTTTTTGCAATTAAACATCCTTTATCACTTAGTATACATTTAGAGACCTTAGCTGATAGTCTGGGTTGTTTCCCTCTCGCCTGTGGAGCTTATCCCCCACATACTGAATCCCATACATTGACTACTGGTGTTCTGAGTTTGACTGGACTTGGTAGTCTTTTGGGACCCCTTGTCCAATCAGTGCTTTACTCCCAATAGTGTCGATATGAGTTCCTGCCTAAACAGATTTCGGAGAGAACCAGATATCGCCGAGTTTGATTGGCCTTTCACCCCTACCCACACCTCATCCTCTGAAATTGTAGCTTCAGTAGGTGCGGTCCTCCAATACGTGTTACCGTATCTTCAACCTGGACATGGGTAGATCACTCGGTTTCGGGTATACTCCTAACAACAATGGCGCCTTATTCAGACTCGCTTTCGCTATGGTTACATCCGTGTCGGATTTAGCCTGCTGCCAAAAGTAACTCACCGGCTCATTATACAAAAGGCACGCCGTCATCCACCAGATGGCGGACTTCGACTGATTTTATGCACTCGATTTCAGGTACTATTTCACTCCCCTTCCGGGGTGCTTTTCACCTTTCCCTCACGGTACTGGTTCACTATCGGTAGTTAGAATGTATTTAGCCTTACCAGATGGTCCTGGTAAATTCAGTCAGGATTTCTAGTGTCCCGACCTACTTGGGTGCTCAATTGTCACGCTATCAACATTTTGTTTACGGGACTATCACCCTCTATGGTCTACCTTTCCAGAGTAGTTCAACTATATATCCAGCGCGACGCAGCTTGAGTCCCACGACCCCCCGATTATTCGGGGTTTAGGCTGTTTCCCTTTCGCTCGCCGCTACTAAGGAAATCACATTTTGTTTTATTTTCCTGCGGTTACTAAGATGTTTCAATTCTCCGCGTTAGACTTACATCTCCTATAGATTCAGAGATGTAATAATCCGACATCACTCGGATTGGGTTTCCCCATTCGGAAATCCCCGGGTCTATGCTTGCTTACAGCTCACCGAGGCATATCGCAGTTGGCCACGTCCTTCATCTCCATCTAACTCCAAGGCATCCATCGAATGCACTTAGTGCTTTACAAATATCCTTTACTTTATAATATCACTACTATTTATTTTTCAAATAACAAAAAACTTTATTTTTATACAAGAACTTATGGTGGAGGATGACGGGCTCGAACCGACGACCTTCGCCGTGCAAGGGCGATGCTCTCCCAGCTGAGCTAATCCCCCGAAAATTTATTTTCATAGGTGGGCCTGGGTGGACTTGAACCACCGACCCCCGCTTTATCAGAACGGTGCTCTAACCAGACTGAGCTACAAGCCCCGAAAAATAAGGGTGTATACATAGTAAGTATAATTCTCCTTAGAAAGGAGGTGATCCAGCCGCACCTTCCGATACGGCTACCTTGTTACGACTTAGTCCCCCTTGCCGCTCTTACCTTCGCAAGCTGCTATTCGTGAGAATTCGCTCACCTACTTCGGGTAAGAACAACTCAGTTGACTTGACGGGCGGTGTGTACAAGACCCGGATACGTATTCACCGCGGCATGCTGATCCGCGATTACTAGCGATTCCAACTTCATGGAGTCGGGTTGCAGACTCCAATCCGAACTGAGATTGGTTTTGAGGATTTGCTAAATCTTGCGATCTCGCTCCCCATTGTACCAACCATTGTAGCACGTTTCTCGCCCTGGATGTAAGGACCATATGGACTTGACGTCATCCCCACCTTCCTCCAAGTTGTCACCTTGGCAGTCTCTCTAGAGTCCCCAACTTAATGCTGGCAACTAAAGACAGGGGTTGCGTTCGTTACGGGACTTAACCCAACATCTTACGACACGAACTGACGACAGCCATGCAGCACCTGTCACGTGGTTCTCACAAAGTGAGCACTCGCTACTTTCATAGCGATTCCACGGATGTCAAACCCAGGTAAGGTTCTTCGTGTTGCATCGAATTAAAGAACATGCTCCACCGCTTGTGCGGGTCCCCGTCAATTCCTTTGAGTTTCATCCTTGCGGACGTACTCCCCAGGCGGATCACTTAATGCATTTGCTTTAGCTCTGATGATTTTAATCCCACCAAAACCTAGTGATCATCGTTGACTGTGTGGACTACCAGGATATCTAATCCTGTTTGCTCCCCACACCTTCGCTCCTGAGTGTCAGTAACTGCCTAGAAGGCTGCCTTCGCTTTTGGTGTTCTTCCTGATATCTGTGCATTCCACCGCTACTCCAGGAATTCCGCCTTCTTCTACAGTACTCAAGCTAACCAGTATTATATGCTGGTCCACAGTTAAGCCGTGGAATTTAACATATAACTTAATTAGCCACCTACGAGCCCTTTATGCCTAGTAAATCCGGACAACGCTTGCTCTCTCCGTATTACCGCGGCTGCTGGCACGGAGTTAGCCAGAGCTTATTCTTGTGATAATATCAACTCTGACAAACTATTAATCTACCAAAGCTTTATCTCACAAAAAAGTACTTTACACCCCGAAGGGCTTCTTCGCACACACGGCGTCGCACTATCAGACTTGCGTCCATTGTAGACGATTCTCGACTGCTGCCTCCCGTAGGAGTCTGGGCCGTATCTCAATCCCAGTGTGGCCGAACACCCGTTAAGGCCGGCTACACATCATTGCCTTGGTGAGCCTTTACCTCACCAACAAGCTAACATGAAGCAGGCTCATCCAACAGTGACAGCTTGTAAACAGAGGCCATCTTTCCCCCGATAATCGGGGCTTATTCGGTATTACCCTCAGTTTCCTGAGGCTATCCCAATCTGCTGGGTAGATACCTACCCGTTACTCACCCATTCGCCACTGTACTCTTCCCGACGAATCGGGAATTTCTCGTTCGACTTGCATGCCTAATCCACGCCGTCAGCGTTCGTCCTGAGCCAGGATCAAACTCTCCATTATTAATTAATTTTGAATTGATTAGAACTTACTGTATACACCCTATGTCTTGCTTTCTATAGCTTTTTCAAAGAACAAAAAATTGTAATCGAATGATTTCGATTAATGTGAGTCACGATATCAAAGACACCGACTTTTTCTGTCAAGTGTTTTATTAAAAAAAATTATTTTTTTTTATTTTTCGTCAATTTTTTTAGCACATCTCATTACAAAAGCCTATGATTGCGGCATCAAAGAATTTAGTCTAAAATATTTTTTTAAACTCTCTGGTAAATTTATCCCACCAGATTGCACCTGAAAACTCTCAAGGATTGCAATCATTGTGCGAGGGGTTGCTAAACCTGAACCATTTAAAGTGTGTACAAAATGTACCTGATTGTCCTTATTCGATCTGAATCTAATATTGGCTCGCCTTGCCTGAAAATCTAAAAAATTACTGCAAGAAGAAACTTCCAGGTACTTTCCCATTCCCGGTGCCCAAACTTCTATATCATAACACTTATGAGCAGCAAAACTCAAATCACCACTACATAACATACTTATACGATAATGTAATCCCAGCTCTCTTAAAATTGCTTCAGCCTGCGATAGAATTTCTAACAAAACTTCAGCAGAATCCTCAGGCTTGACTAATTGCACTAATTCAACTTTGTTGAACTGATGCATTCTTATTAATCCGCGTGTCTTTTTTCCATATGAACCGGCTTCTCTTCGAAAACAGGGAGTATTAGCAATTAATTTAGTGGGCAATTTATCTTCATATAAAATTTCTTCGCTATATAAATTTGTTAAGGGTACTTCCGCTGTAGGAATCAAAAAGTAATCTTCTTCCTCAATATTGTACATATCACTCTCCAGCTTAGGCAGCTGTCCTGTGCCGGTCATGGTATTTCTGTTTACCACATAAGGTGGAGAGATCTCTGTGTAACCATAATTTTTTATATGATAATCCAGCATAAAATTTAGTAACGCTCTCTCTAACTGTGCGCCTCTGTCTGTATAAGAAACGAAACCGCTTCCGGTAATCTTAGCAGCCCTATCAAAATCCAATAACTGCAGATTTTCTGCCAGTTCCAGATGATCTTTTATTTCAAAATCAAACTCCGGCTTTTCTCCCCACTCCCTTATCAACTTATTGTCATCTTCTGTTTTACCTATTGGTACATCTTCATGAATAATATTGGGAATTGTTAGAAGTAGTTTATTCAGATTCTGCTCAATCTCACTGATGCGGGAATTTAATTCTTTTACCTCGGAAGCAACTCCTTTCATATCATTTATGAGATCGTGGGCATCTTTACCGGCTTTTTTCATTTCACCAATTTTCTTGGAAACTGCATTTTGGTACTCACGTTTTTTCTCAAATTGATAAAGCAATTTACGATGCTTTTCATCTAATTCAAGTATCTTATCCAATTCTGCTTCTTCACCCTTATCCGAAATTGCTTTCCGGACAATATTTTGGTTTTCTCTGATGTACTTAATGTCTAACATATATTTTCTTCCAAAAATTTATTTAAAGGACTTTTTCTCTGCCAACTCAATCACTTTTGTAAATGATTCAATATTTAAACTGGCACCACCAATCAGGGCTCCGTCAATATCTTCTTCCACAATAAGCGACTCTATATTCTTTGGTTTTACACTCCCACCATACATAATGGTAGTATCCCTGGCTATTTCTTCGGTAAAATTATCAGTAAGCCAATCTCTTACAAATTTATGAGCAGCTTGAGCTGTGTTCGGTGTTGCAGTTTTACCTGTACCAATCGCCCAAACAGGTTCATAGGCAAGCATAACATCTTTCATATGCTGATCTTTTATTTTTTTCAAGTCCTGACTTAATTGATTCTCCAGTACTTCTTCAGTTTTACCTTCTTCACGTTGTTCTTCTTTTTCACCAATACATAAAACAACTTTTTGGTCATTTGCAAGTAAGGATCTTACTTTTTTGTTTAAAAAATCGTCTTTTTCACCAAATATATGTCTTCTTTCCGAGTGACCAACTATAGAGTACTTACAATTTACAGAAGATAACATTTGTGGTGAAATCTCACCGGTAAATGCACCAAAATCTTCATCATGTACGTTCTGTGCACCAACGAATATATTATTATTTTGTAATTGCTGCAGAGCAATTGTTATATATATGGAAGGTGGAAATATTCCAATTTTACATTTATGTTGAAATGCATCTTCCCACTCTGATATCTTATGTAAAAAATCTGTAACCTCATCCAGAGTTTTATGCATCTTCCAGTTTCCAGCAATGACTATTTTTCTCATATTTAATCCTTTTCTTATTAATTAAAAAGAGCACGCTTTATGAAAAAACATGCTCTTCTCATAAATCAAAATTTATATTACAAATTTTGCTCGATAAATTCTATCTGATCCTGGGCCAGTTTTCCGTATTGAGAATGATTAAGAATTGCATTGAATTGATTCAGCGCAGCTTGCTTTTTACCCTGTTTAGTATAAACAAGACCAAGGTAATAGTGGGCTTCCGGATAATCAGGATCCAATTCCTGTAGTCTCTTTAGATAATTTTCTGCTTGAGTATAATTTTTACTTTCGTAATATAATTGAGCAATATTAAAATAGAGCTTCTTATCGGACTTAATGGTAACAGAATTTTTAAAAGCCTCTATAGCTTTATTATTTGCGCCTGTTCTTTGATAAAAAATACCCAGATTTTTATATACTTTTCGTAAAATATACTCTGGAGGATTAGTAGCAATAAAATCATTATAGGCTTTAATTGCAGCTTTTGTATTATCATTTTTATGATGGAGGAGTGCTATCTTTTCCAGTATCTCAACTTTACTATTATTCAATTGAAATGCTTCCGTATAATATTTTGTCGCATTATCCAGGTTGCCACGTGCTTCATAAATCTCTGCAATCTTACGTTTGGTTTTATAATTATCGCCAATTTCATCGAACTCTTGCAAAACGCTTAAGGCGCTATCAGTTCTTCCTTGTTTTTCTAGAATTTTGGACATTTTAAGGTAAACACGATAATTGTCCCTTTCACATTCTTTCCTTTTGCTATAGAATTCTAGTGCCTTGTCATACTGCTCTGTAATATAATAAAGAATTGAAAGGTTTTTATTTATTCCACGAATAATTTGTGTTTTGGGATTTTCTTCTGTATCTATTTTTTCATATAATTTAAGTGATGTTCTGAAACTATCAATTGCTGCTTCGTACTGTTTCGTCTGATATAATTCTACACCATTATTATAGGAAGTACCTGCTTTATATTCAATCTCTTGTACTTCTCTGTCACTAAGATCTTGAGCGTGACCCCAAGCAGCAACTAATATTAATAGTAAAGATAGTAAAGCTATCTTTTGTATTTTTTTGTACATATTTATACTCCTTTTTTAAGTAGAAAATTGTAAGGTTATGAATTTAATATCTGAAATTTTTGTCAAATTTTATAGAAATTAGTTAAAAATCTAAGCTCTGGGATGATAAAGTTTATGAACTTCCTGCAAATAACTCTGATCTATATTAGTATAAATCTGCGTAGTATTAATACTACTGTGTCCAAGAAGTGTCTGCACAACTCTAAGATTAGCACCACCCTTGAGAAGATGAGTGGCAAATGAGTGCCGAAGAGTATGAGGTGATACATGTTTTTCAATATCTGCCAATTTTACGTATTTGGCAAATATCTTCCAAATTCCCATTCTACTTAATTTATCTCCGAATCTATTTAAGAAAAAAATATTACTATTTTTTCCTTTTAAAAATTCCAAACGAGCGTTTTCCATATATGTTTTGCAATACTTGGCAGCAATTCTGGCAATAGGTACGAACCTTTCTTTTCTTCCTTTACCAAAAATTCGAACAATTTGTTGATCAAAATCAATATCACTTTTTCTAAGACTTATTACTTCCGAAACTCTTGCACCGGTAGAATAGACAAATTCTAATAAAGCCCTGTCTCTTATTCCATATTTATCTTTTAATTTCACAGCTTGTAGCAAATTATCTACTTCCTGTTCGGTTAATACCACTGGCAGTTTTCGCGATATTTGAGGAGAAGGAAACTTTTCGTATATTGGTATGGAAATTATATCTTCTGAATGTAAAAATTTATAAAAGTTTTTTAAAGAACTGCTTCTTCTAGCGACTGTAGAATCTTCCAGTCCTCTTTTATATAATGTGTTAATATATTCCTCCAAAAAAGAAGGATCAATTTCATCAAGTTTGTTTTTGCCAAGGAATTCAGCAAATCTCTCGATATCGGAGAGGTATGAATCCAGTGTATTATTCGCTAATCCTTTTTCAACTTTAAGATAAAATTTGAATTTATTTATTAAAACTTGATTTTCTTTGCTGACAAAATTTTTCATCTTTTTATCCATATTTTTTTTCTTTCTCTGTTATTAAAAGACGTCAAGTTATTCATCTAATTACAAGTAAAAATTACAAAATTGTAAAATAATTTAAATTTAAAAAAATAGAAAAAGTTAAGTAAACTTTTTATGAAATATTAAACTGAATAACGAATTTTATAGAAAAAAAAGTATATTAAATTCAGATTGTCAATTTTATTAATCGTTTCTTAAAAAATATATAATCATATTTGTATCTAACATAAAGTTAGTTAGTTAGAATTGTTTTACTTGACACCATAATCAATCTGGAAATTAAAAGATGGAAAAATACGGAGAGAATTAAAATGGATAATAAAATAAATAATGGAAGAGATTTCATGAAATCTGATTTTGGCGAACACTCTTTCAAATCAGATCAACAAAAAGGTATATCCCAGCCTCCTCTGGAAAAAAATTATGACTCTGAGGAGAAATTAATAGATTTACCTAATATAGAGGACTTTGAAATCGGTGAAGTTAATTTCATTGAATTAATCGAAAACAGAAAAAGTTTGCGAAATTATGCAGACAAACCTCTAACTCTAAAAGAACTATCATTTCTACTTTGGGCAACTCAGGGAGTAAAAAAAGTTATCAGAAATGGTTACGCCTCTTATAGAACCGTCCCTTCTGCAGGAGCTCGTCATCCCTATGAGACCTACCTGATTGTTAACCGAGTAAAGGAATTAGAAAAGGGAGTTTATCGCTACTTACCATTTGAAAACAAATTATTGCATTGCTTTAGTGAGGATGATACTGATGAAAAATTAAATAAAGCCACTCTGGGACAGAAGTTTACAGTTAGGAGTGCGGTGGTTTTTGTCTGGACTGCAATCCCCTATCGTAGCGAATGGCGTTACAGCGTAACTTCTCATAAACCCATGTTGCTGGATGCAGGTCACATCTGTCAGAATCTATATCTTGCCTGTGAAATGATTGACTGCGGCACTTGTGCCATTGCTGCCTATGATCAAAATTGTATGGATGATTTGTTAAAAATTGACGGAAAAGATGAATATGTTGTTTATCTTTCACCTGTAGGAAAGAAGTGAAGTATATATGCATTTACCAAATTATAAAGATAATAGCATAGTAAATCTTACTGCAAGCATACTTTCTGTTACAGGTAAGAAAAAACAATATTCTACCTTAAAAATACTTGAGAGCAAAAAGATCAACTCAAAAAATATTGTTCTCATAATTTTGGATGGTCTTGGATATGAGTTTATGACGCAATATAAAAAAAGCTCTTTTCTTGGTAAGAATATTATTGGCAAAATGACCTCAGTTTTTCCTCCCACCACTGCGGCAGCAATTACCACATATTTGACAGGTAAAGCTCCAGGAGAACATGGTGTTACAGGCTGGTTTGTCTATTTAAAAGAACTTGATGTAATATCAACAATACTGCCCTTTACTCAACGAGGAAAGCAAAAACCACTCACTGACGTAGGTGCAACAGCCGCAGATATTTTTGACCAGGATACTATTTTTCAGAGTGTTGAAAGAGATTCATATATCATAACTAATGATCTTATTGCAGAATCGACTTACTCTCGTTACTTTGGAAGAGGCGCAACTACCATACCTTATAAAAGAGGTAAAATAGAAAGTTTTACTTCAACCATAAAAAACACTTTGGACTCATCCAATAATGCAAAATTCATTTATGCTTATTGGAGTAAATTTGATACATTCAGCCATGAATATGGCATCGGAAGTGAAAAAACTAAGCAACATTTTGAAAAATTAGACAGAAAACTGAAAACTTTGCTCAAGAATTGTCACAATAACGATACTACATTTCTAATAACTGCTGACCATGGTCTTATTGATACCACCAGAGAAAGAACAATATATCTGAGCGAACATCCTGATTTAAAAAAATTACTATCCATGCCTCTTTCCGGTGAACCTCGTACTGCTTTTTGTTTTGTAAAGCCCGATAAAGAAAAAGAATTTATTGAGTATCATAAAAATAATCTAAAAAATTGTTGTCATTTAATTAAATCTTCAGAACTCATAAAGAAAAAAGCATTTGGTCTATTCAACACCCACAAAAATCTTAATTCCAGAATTGGTGATTATATACTCCTCATGAAAAAAAATTATGCCTTCAAGGATTTCCTGCCGGAAGAAGAAGAATACTTTCATGTGGGAAATCATGGTGGTGTAAGCAAAGAAGAAATTTATGTTCCTTTAATTTATTATAGACCTTAAACATTAAAATTTCAAAATCTATTGACATCTTTAAATCAAATATTAGAAAATAAAAACTATTAAAAAAGGAGTAAAAGTGAAAATGAGTTACTTTTTTGGTTTCATCATAATACTTTTCGGATTTAGCATAATTATAAATGCTGTTTTTAATATTCACATACCTCTCTTTAAAATTATATTTGCTCTATTCTTGATTTATCTCGGTGCAAAAATACTTTTTGGAGCTTTTAATATCAAAACAACAGACCATTCAGCAGTCTTTGGCAAAGGACGTTTTTCACCCACTTCACCAAAGAGCAATTATAGTATTGTATTTGGAGAAGGTGAAATTGACTTAACCGATATAGATTTGGCAGAAAATGATTTACAGGTTGATATCAACACAGTGTTTGGTGAGTGTAGAGTAAAAATTGATAAAAACACTCCCGTGGTAATCAAGGCTAATACGATTTTGGGTGCAGCAAGACTTCCAGGGAAAAATGTTACTGCACTGGGCAAATCAGAATATAAAACTAAAAATTTCTCACCTATAAAAAACAAATTAATAATCAGAGTAGACGTTATTTTTGGTGAATTCCGTACTGAGTTTATTGAAGTAATAAAACAAAGCAGTGACGAGGAATCTATTTAAAACTGAATATTAATATTTATAGAAGAAATATTATCCGTAAGTTCTTTAAACCTAATAGGGCTTAGCACATCTTTTTTGCTAAATTTGACTTATCATTTCCACCGTCATTTTGTTGACTCACAAAATTTTATTCTATAACTAGGAGATAAAATGCTAACTTTTACCAATTATAAGGAAATAGTTGAATTTATTGAGAAAAATGATATTGGGACTATTTCTTTTTATGTAATCGACATTGAGGGAAGATTAAGAAATGTAACTATACCGGTTAGTTATTTTTCCGAAAAGATTATTTTGGATGGTATTGGATTCGATGCTTCTAATTTTGGTTACGCAGAGATTGAAAAATCCGATATGATATTCAAGCCAGATCTGGATTTTGCTTTTCTTGATCCTATAAACAAAGAGGAAAAAATATTGTATTTTTTCTGTAATGTATTTAGCGTTGATACCGGGGAAAGTTTTAGCCAGGATTTGCGCCATATAATTACTAAATCGTTAAGAGTGCTACGGGAGAAGGGAATAGCTGACGAAGTAAAATTGTTAGTTGAGCTAGAGTTCAACATTCTTGATGAAATCTATAGTATGCGGAATCATAGGGAAATATCATACTCTGTGGACAGTTCGGAGATTGCAAATCCTCAGGATGGACGAGAAATGTTTCGCATAGCCAAGAATCACGGGTATTTTCGCTCTCAACCTACTGACCATACGTTTTATCTTAGAAATGAGATAGTAAAAACACTTGAGGAATTAGGTCTAAAAATCAAATACCATCATCATGAAGTAGCTGCTTCGCAATGTGAACTAGAATTTAATTTCATGCCTATTGAATTTGCTGCTGACGCCACAGTCCTTTCCAAAAATATTTGTCAGAGGATTGGCAAAAAACATGAAAAGATAATCTCCTTTTTACCAAAAATTCTACCTTACGAAGCCGGAAATGGTATGCACTTTCATCTTTATTTACTAAAAGATGGAAAAAATATCTTTGATTCTGATGAAGGCTTGTATAATCTTAGTGATACTTCTCTTAGTTTTTTAAGTGGTATTCTTAGCCACATCTCATCATTAACTGCATTTACAAATCCCACGACCAATTCTTACAGACGTCTTGTTTCCGGTTTAGAGGCACCATCCAAGGCTGTTTTTGCCAAAGGTAATCGTTCCGCGGCGATTCGTATTCCCGGTTATATAAAAGACCCTGCCAAACGCAGGTTTGAATTTCGCCCTGCCGATGCAACCTGTAATCCTTATCTGACTTTTGCAGCTGTCCTGATGGCAGGTATTGATGGAGTAGAAAAGAACCTTGATCCTCGCAAAGAAGGATTTGGCCCATTGGAGACAAATCTTTATAAACTTTCTCGAGAAGAATTGGATAAAATCCCTTCCGTTCCCGAATCATTAAGTGAAGCATTAAACAACCTGGAAAAAGAGAATGACTACCTCACCTATAAAGATGTATTCCCGCTCCAATTAATAAAAAAATGGATTTCAACAAAGAGAGCTGATATTGCTGAAATGAGAAAGATACCTCACCCCTGGGAAATTGCACGATACTACGATCTATAAATTTTAAATATATAAAGGAGATATTATGCACGAATGGGCTTTAGCAGACGCTGTTCTAAAATCAAGCCAGAAGGTTGCAGAAAAAGAAGATTTGGAAGAAGTTACAGATATCTTTGTTAAGATAGGAGAACTACAAAGCATAAATAAGGAGATCTTCCACAAGGCTTTGGAAGCAACTATTGAACAGCAAGCAAATAAAGAACTTTTTAGAAATGTAAATTTCTCTTTAGAAATTGTGAAAGCAGAACTTCAGTGTAATAACTGTGGTCATAAATGGCTTTTCGAAGATGCAAAAAATGACTTAGAGGACTCAGAAACAGAATCTATTCATTTCATTCCGGAAACAGCTCATGTATTTTTACAATGTCCCAAATGTAATAGTCAGGATTTTAAAGTGATACACGGCAGAGGAATCTGGTTAGAAGCAATCGAAGGAGAGAAAAAAAATGGATCC
>JAGXLO010000126.1 GCA_018334695.1 Candidatus Cloacimonadota bacterium | reverse complement strand
TAATGCATACTGGAATCTGTCATCAAAGTAAATAGAACCTAAAATTACAACATCTGAAAGTTAATATATTTCTTTTAAGATCAATGCCCTAATAATTACATTTACCGAAGAATTAGGTCTTGATGGTTTATCACAATATAAAACTTCAAATCTATCTTCATTAATAGCTGGAAAGATTATTTTTTGAAAAGTATGAGCCCAGCTTTCTTTAAGGAAATCTTTTAGATAAACCAGCATATTGGTTACAGTATCATCAAAAGATATCTGTTGGTAAATATTTCTATATTTTTGTAGTACAATTCTCTATAATTTAATTAAAAAAAGCAGATTAAGCTGAGTTACTAGCCTAATCTGCTTAGTTTTTGCTTATTTATTTGTCATCTTCTCTTTTTGAAGTAAATACTAGTGTTTATTTTAAATTCTATTCTACTAACTGCCTGTTATCGCCATATCTAGATTTTCTGTTATTACTACACCGCAAACTCTAACATTCCATAATTCATCATAGTCGCCATACACACCACTAGAATCCCACAAAACCTCATAGTTGCCACTACCTTGGTCCTCTAGAGTAATATTATCCCATCCTGAAGTACCAAAAGCATCAGCTAATCTAATCCAATCACCGTTAGTAGCAGTAGCGTCCTGTACAGCAATATCATCCATACCAAGCTCTGTAATACCATTTCCATTAAAGTCCAATATTAATAAAGACATTGTTCCTGTCCCATCTTCGTTATCTTCCCATAAGGCATAACTGCTTTCAGCATCTACTCCAATTCCATTCCCACCTATCCTTTAAGGATTTTGGTAGGTCTTCACCGTACGGGCGGCTTTTACCGCATACGGCGATCCATCAGCATTAAAATAGGGATAAACTAAAAGATTGGGGATCTTTTAGTGTTAAAAGGTTTAAATACCTCCTTTCTAGTATTGTAATTATACTTATATTGTATAATTATTAATTCAAGGTGTACTGAAAAATACCTTCTTGAAATTATAACAAAATCATTGACATAGATTTTTAATTATGTTGATATAATTAAGGTAGAAAAATAGTTTAATTCAAGTGCCGATAAGTGCCGAAAGCTTGTAAAAGTAATTTAAATTGCCACAAAATAAATATTTTACAAAAGTCTAAAATTGCTGAAATAATAGCAATATTAGCAGTTCTGTAAAAGTTAGTAAAAAATATTTTGTGGACTTCTAATCTGTAGGATACAGGTTCAAATCCTGTTAGCCTTATTATAAATAGAATTATAAATAAAAAAACTCTATAGCAGATAATATTTACTGACGAATTTTTAAGTTAAGCTATAATTTTTAAAAGTTAATCTGTATAACTGACCAAACATTCTAATTATCAATTGCCAATATAACTATCTATATGTGTCCAACCAGGACCTTAGTCATATATATCTGCATCTGGATTAGAAGTGACGTTATCTGTTCCGAGTCCAGTCCAATTATTTGAACTGATATTAAATATAACAATAATTCAATTATAATTATAGTTTCCTATTTCAATATGTTCTTGAGAAGGGATAATGACCTTTATCTAACCTTCACCCTTAGATTGACACAAATTGCTGGACCACAGATCAACATATGGTTTACTTTTATCGTCAAATCCATACACGGGTGGTTGTATTTGTGGAGTTAGCAATACTATTATCAGGATGGTCATAATAAGCTATTCCAGTTATATATTCTGCTCCTGCCCCCAGTTCATATATTAAGGCTATCTTAATTTTATCACCACTTGCATTATATATGCCAAAACTACCGGTTGAAGATAGCCTATGCTCTCCTTGATAGAGATATTATTATTCTTCTAAATTAGTAAAAATATCATTGCCATCCATTCTTTAAGGATTTCGGCAGACATTTACCGCATTCGGTGATCCATCGGCATTAAAATAGGGATAAAATAAAAGATTGGGGATCTTTTAGTGTTAAAATTTTAAAATGTTTAAATACCTCCTATTGTGTTATTCTTGGGGGGGAGGATCCCCCCTAAGTCGAAAATTTGTTAATCATTCCATCTCGTTTTGTTTTTTGAAAAAGGTTATTCCAGACAGGTCAGGCTATAAATCTCCTTGCGGCTCTGTACGTTTAGAGTAACGATTTTATTTAGACTGCCACCTGCCTGATTTACATCATCAGAGACGTCAATTGAACGCTGCGGTTTTAACGCTATTACAATAGGGCACGCCTGATGATGACTTATAAAACTTGAAAGAAGCTGAACAACATGAATAATCCTCAAGATTATCTTTTTGTTGGTGTTGACACTCATAAAGCTCAACATACTGCTGTTGTAATTAACTGTTTCCATCAAAAAATCGGATTCGCTCAGACTCCCAATAATCCAGCTGATTTTGACTCGTTTCTAACCAGGCTTAAAACCCTTACCCATAATGATGAAAAACTTGTCTTTGGACTTGAAGATACCCAGGGACTAGGCTATTCACTCGCACAATGGTTAATTAAAAAAGACTATACTGTTAAAGAAGTTAATCCTGTTCAAACTAAAAGAGAAAGAAAACAAAGCACTTCACCCGATAAGTCCGACAAAGCTGATGCTGAAGCTGTTGCAAACATTCTTTTGGCTGAATATGATAAACTACCTGTCATCAAAGACGACGTCACTTTTAAGGCTATAAGACAGCTTAACAACCAAAGAAAGAATTTAGTCAAAGAACAAACCAGGGTTAAAAACCTACCAAAATCCTTAAAGGATAGGTGGGAATGGTATGGATGAATTTGAAATATTGTTTTGAAGATGACTTCACTGGAGTAGAAATAAATGAAATCCCTGTTGGATGGTCAAGAGACAGAACCAATTGGGCGTAAGAAATTCTAATAATGCAGGTGGAGAGGCTCCTGAAATGAGATTGAAATGGAATCCTCTGTTTGATGATACCTCAAGATTGTTTTCACCTGTAATTGATGCTGATACATCTAGCGAGCTTAAACTTAGCTTTAAACATTTTAATGTTTATGTTTTTGGGAGTTATGAACTATTAGTACAAACTTCGACAGATGACGGAACTACCTGGAATACTGAATGGAATGTAATGGTAACTGGAGATATAGGACCTGAGACAATATATATAGAGTTAGACCACCTTGCAGGAGAAACATTCCGAATTGCCTGGGTCTTTGATGGTTATACTTTATACAACGATGATTGGTATATCGATGATATTATTGTTGAAGAAAACTAGAAAACGGTGATCTTCAAATGTTATCGACATTGTTAACCAAATAAACCAACTTGGATAACAGGATGGATTGTGTAATAGCTGAATAGAAACAATAAGAGAACCTGCCAGAGAGCTAGATTTGCTGGCAGGTTCTCCTTTTTGCTCAAAAATAGCTTTTTATAAGGGTGGGTACCTTATCAGATGTTTTCAAAGGCGGTAGTACTTATAGAAGTCATAAACTGCCATAGAGAAGCCAGATTAGGATCAACTTCCTCTATCTGTATCTTTTTGTTTTATAAAACTACCCCTCCAGAAATATTTTAAATAAGATATATGGCAATATAGTACCGAAAACCCACAGATAGAAGGTGAACGAGGAGTACACAAAAATAGGCGTTATATAACACCTATAATTACACAAAGTGGTATCAATACAGAATAGAGAGTAAAGAAATTAAAGCTGAGCACTTAGCCTAAGATTTTAAAGGTTTCTCTTTAAAATGTTTATAAATAGAGGAAATTCCTTTTATATGGATAATATCAATAATATACTTAAAAAATAATAAATGATTTACCAAACTGGTGTAGCTTGTATTTAAGTGTAAGTTTTAAAATTAATTAACATATCATATTGGGGGGATATAATGAAATTTACCAGGTTTATATTAGTGTTATTCGTTTTTGGACTGTTGTTGGTAGGGACTTCAATAGATATAATGGCTGAGGATGATCTGAAAATTGTTCCAATTTATGAAGGTAGTGAGCTGATCTATGATGATATTTTTGGCTTCGAAGAACTCCCAGTTATTTTAGGTGAAGATACTGTTAATATACTTGAAGGATATATTCGAAGATTTTGGTTAAAGGCTCCAGAAGGACGTTCTCCCTATGAGGTTATTAGAAATTATGAGGCAGCGATTGATAATATTGATGGCCGGGTATTATTTAAGACCCGAGATCCGCAGTCGATTGAGATTGATGAAATCGACTTTTCTGAATATTATAATACTACCAGACAGGATCGAGGGCTGTCAACTAATGTTTTCAGTTTTACTAAATACCCTGAAGAGATAACTGAATATATGGTTTCCAGGGTAACAGTTGATCAGGTAGAAAAATATATTATTGTTGCAGCTGGTAGAGGTCATTGGGCGGCAGGACAGGCTGATGAAACTTACTTTGAGATAGTTATCCTGGAATTAGAAGGTATGGAGATGGATATGGTTACAATGGAGTATATAAAACAGGGTATTGAGGTTGATGGCCGAGTAGCTATCTATGATATTTATTTTGATACAGGTGAATCCAGGGTGAAAGCTGATTCTGAGGAAGCACTGTCTGTAATAGCAGAATTTTTACTAAAAAATAGTGGTAAAAGATATCTAGTAGTTGGCCATACAGATTTTGTTGGGAGTTATGAAATGAATTTAAATTTATCTGAGTCTAGAGCAGAGGCAGTAGTTACAAAACTGCTTAATGAGTACGGTATAAGTCAAAAACAGTTAATTTCAACTGGTGTTGGTCCAGCTGCACCGGTAATGAGTAATCAGACTGAAGAAGGAAGAGCAATGAATCGTCGAGTAGAGATTGTTGAACTTGAATAATATTGTGTTTAACCTGAATTCGGAAAGTAGCCACAAAAAATAAATTTACACACTAATTTAAGCTAAAATAACGATAT
>JAGXLO010000035.1 GCA_018334695.1 Candidatus Cloacimonadota bacterium | reverse complement strand
AATCAAATATAAAGAAACTTCTCGATATGGGCACTGATGATGAACTTGCCAAACTGTTAAAAAATAGATTAGATAACTGGGAAAAAGTGGATGATGCAACCAAGGAAACCACCGAAAAAATAAAAGAACTCCTGCCCAAAGCAAAGGAAAATGCCGATGATGAAGCAAAAACTGTAGTAGAAAAGATAATTGAACTGCAAAACTATCTTGTAGATAAAAGTATCTGGAGTATTGGTGGAGACGGCTGGGCTTATGATATTGGCTACGGTGGATTAGACCATGTACTTGCCAGCGATAGAAATCTTAATGTTCTGGTTCTGGACACAGAGGTTTATTCAAATACCGGAGGTCAATCTTCCAAAGCAACACCTCTCGGCTCAGTAGCTAAATTTGCTGCTGCCGGAAAAAGAACTCCCAAAAAGGATCTTGGCAAGATGTTTATGAGTTATGGCTATGTATATGTTGCCTCTATAGCTCTGGGAGCTAATCCCAAACAAGCGTTGCAGGCAATTAACGAAGCCGAAGCCTTTGACGGTCCTTCCATTGTTATAGCTTATGCACCATGTATAAATCATGGCTGTGACATGAGAGATACACAGGGTGAAGAGAAATTAGCAGTTGATACAGGTTATTGGACTCTATATCGATATAACCCAATGCTGAAGAAGGAAGGTAAGAATCCATTCATACTCGATTCAAAAGAACCTAAAATTGAATACAAAAAGTTCCTCGAGAACGAAATTCGTTATCGTACAATCAAACAACAATATCCCGAAGTTGCCGAAAAACTCTTCAAACAGGCGGCCAAAGATGCCAAAGAACGTTATCAGACATACAAAAAAATGTCGGAAGAAGAAATTCTTTAAGAAATGGATTAAATAGAGAATAGATCTAAGCCCTGCAGGTTAATAGCTTGCAGGGTTTTTTTTATTGAAGATATAGGGTCTGGCTGTTGAGGTGCGGTGATTTTTGTGCTGGTTTAGGTATGTGGTGTTAATATAAATTAGTGGTATTAAGGGGTATTAATTGGAATTAGTGGGAATTAATAGGATTTTATTGTTAGATGAGTAGTTTTGAATTTTGAGTTATGAATTTTTAATTATTTAATTTTTCTCTTTACTCGTCACCAGTCACGTGTCACTTGTTACTTTTTTCCTTTACCATTTCACTATTCACTATTCACATTATTTATTTCAAGAGTTTATAAGTTTAGGGGTTTAGTGGTTTAGGTAAGTGGTATTAGTGTAAATCAGTGGTGCTTATGGGAATTAGTGGGAATTAGGGGGAATTAGTGGGAATTTATTGTTTAAAGGAGAGGTAGTTTTGAATTTTTATTAAGAAGAATTCAACCTATTTCAGGATCAGAGTACTGTTCACATTTTTCACTTTTATTCTTTTGTCATTTCTTTTCCTCACTATTCACCTTTCACTTTTCACTTTTTTTCACTCGTCACTCGTCACTTTTTTTTTAATTCTTTCCCCATCAACCTTGTTTTCATGAATTTTATCTGAAATTGAAATTTTTAAAAAATTGTTCTGTTTGAGTGCTTGGTAAAGCACGAGTGTCAGCCGGTCGGCGGACGATAACAATTTTTAATTTCAATGAAGCAATAAAATATGAAAACGTTAGGTTCGGGTGCCCTTTCTTTTTTGCTTACGTTTTTTCTTTGGGCACACAAAGAAAAAATGAAGATAGAAGAAATTACACACCCCGCTTCCGCAAAAGCGGAACCACACCTCTCAAGAGGGGAATTTATATTGTTTGATTTTTTTACAATTTTTTGCCTTTATAGTGTCAACCTATTTTAGGATCAGAGTCCTCTCGCCGCAATCAAACATTGCAAATTTGTTCATCAATTATAAAGCAAGAAAAACAGCCGACAGAGTCGGCTAATCCAAATGTTTCATTCCGAAGCTTTTTGCATTGAATTTCAATTACTTTTTTTTATCTTTTCCTGTCATTCACCACCTTGTCCGCCCACCGGCGGATTCACCTTTCTCTTTTCCCTTTTCACTTTTTTATACTCGTCACTAGTTACTCGTCACTTGTAACTTTTTCACTAAATCCTGTATCCTGCATACTTCTTTCACACAGTCACACCGTCTCATAGGCATAAAATCATAAAGTCATCTAGCATCACATCTGCAAACTAAAACTATCAATTACAAAACCGTTCGCATCAATAGCAGTACAGATTAATCTGTTATCTTTGATATGAATTTTTAGAAAATGATGAGTTTTAACTGCTTTTGTGATATAGGACTTATCTGGATCAGGAGTATAGAGCGGAGCACCACCGCCGCCAGTGCTAATGTGATTGATTTCATCCACAACTGCTCTGGCATAATAATGACTGTGACCTGCTAAAACTAGTTTTACATCATGTTTAATGCAAAGTGGTTGAATATATTCTTGCACATCCTGGTCATTATCGTGTACTCCTGCTGTCCAGCCCGGTTCATGGAGACAGATAATTTTCCATTTTTTCTTATTTTTAGCCAGGTCCTGCTTGAGCCAATTCAATTGTTCGCTATCCCTGCCCAAATCTCTGTATTGATCCAAAATAATCAGATGTGTTGGACCGTAGTCAAATGACCAGTAACGCTTACCATTAAAGGGATTGGGAAAGTATTTATCAAAAAGAATACCGGAATGCTCATGATTACCCATACTGGATTGGTAAGGAATATGGGAAAGTAAATATTGAATATATTTATATTGTGGATCAAAAAATTCCAAATCCCAGTCAGATTCGATATCACCGTCATTAACAAAATCCCCGTTAAATAGAATAAATGTTTGGTATTCAGGATCATTTTGTATAGTGTTATATATCTGTTTTGCTACTTTATTATGATTTTCCGGGTAAGAGCGTGTATCTCCATAGGCAAGAAATTTTAGTTCTGTAGCATCTTCTTTGGGAGGAGTCAAAAAGGAGCCTTTTTTTGATACATTATCTACAGAGACTTTATAATAATATTTTGTGTTGGGAGTTAAACCGGTAATGAGATATTTATGCTGATGGTCGTCTCCATACTCACTGGTTTTTGCTGAACCAGAAGAATAAGTACTGTCAGTTCCCCAAAAAATTTCTGATACTTGCTTCTCATTGAGCTGCCACAAAACCTGCATTTCTGTATTATTCCCATTTGAAATCAGATAGGGATTTTTTAAAAATGTCTGCTGGAATCTGGGTTGAGTTGCATGCTGTTTCTGTTTCTCTGTCAAACCGTAGTTCTCTTTTTCCAGATATTTAGTATTTGCCAGTTGTAAATCAAAACTTATATCGGAACTGGAGGCATAAGCCTGGTGGATTTCTACTGCTAAAACATTTTTCCCTTTTTTTAAAAGAGATGGATCTACTTCATACAGATTGAATATATCCTCTTCTCCACCGGATGCTGCGTCCTCGGCAAAGGTTCCAAATTTGATTTCTCCCCCAGGCATATTAGTTCTAAATATTTCAACATTGTTCAAATAACCTACAGCTCCATCATCTCGTAACACTTGCACGTATAATTGACTAAATTGTGCAGGATGTGTTACATTAAAAGTTTTTCTGAAATAAGTAGTAGGATGTTTGTTCTCTTCATCTTCACCAAAGCTAACTACAGTGTTCTCATCCTCGTCTCCATATCCAAACTGTCCCTTTCCTTCTTGCCAATTCGCATCATCGTAGTCTATAGTTTTCCATGCCGAAGGCAGCTCTTCCCCTCTATCACAGAATTTCCAGTTAGATGATACTTCAATTAAGTAGTTGTTTGAATTGGCAGTTGCAAAAAAGGGTAAACTGATAATTAATATTGTAATTATTAACTTTTTAAGATTCATTTTATATCCTTTCCGGATTATTTTATTGATCCATAAATTTTCATCGCAGAATTATTAAGCCAGAATAATAAGTCAATAAATTAGATTTCAGTGTTTGACATTTTAATTGAACTTTCTTGACGATTAAATTGATTAAAATTTATATGATATTTACTATGAAAAAAAATTTTATTGTAATTTTAAGCACAATATTAATAATTAACATTTTTTCCTGCAGTAACAAGATCAAAGTAAATAATTCTGAAGAGCTTATTAAAATTTTTGCAAACCCTCGCTACAATACAAAAATCAAGCTTGCTGCTGGAGATTATTATCTGGAACCACAAGAAATCATTGATTCCACCTGTGCCAATTGCCAGGATCCTGAGCAAAAAGTAAATGCCACTGCCGGTCTTATTATTGCAGGAGAGAATATAACAATACGAGGACCTGCAGACACTTCGGCTGTTATTCATACAAATTCGGGTTACGGTTTATTTATAAAAGACTGTGAGAATTGCGTAATCCAAAATCTGGTAATTACTGATGGAATCAGGGATACTTCTGCTAAGGCTTCTGATGCAGCTATAGTTGTAAAAAACAGTTCAGCAATCATAAAGAATAATATAATTCGAGGCAATCTGGGCTCAGAAAAGTTGATAGAAAAGAATGTTGTAGGAGTTATGGGTATTTGC
Source organism: Candidatus Cloacimonadota bacterium (assembly GCA_018334695.1). Lineage (GTDB taxonomy): Bacteria > Cloacimonadota > Cloacimonadia > JGIOTU-2 > JGIOTU-2 > TCS60. The sequence goes on along the minus strand of JAGXLO010000035.1, from coordinate 15,004 downwards.
GGACGAGAAAATTCAAATATAACAATAGAAAATAATAAAATTATGCAAAATTCCTGGGATGGGATTGCTCTTTTCAGAGATACAGAAGCAGTTATAAGAGGAAATTACATTGATGGGGTCGATAAAGCCGGGGGCAGAAGTGCCAAAGGTGGTCGAGGAGTTGGAATAGGAGTTACCTGGAATGCCAGAGCCGAAATTGTGGATAATTATGTGGCAAGATACTGGAAGGGTATTGGGATTTTTGTAGATGCAAGTTGCATCATAAGAAATAACATTGTTGAAGACCTTATTACATGGGGAATTGCTTTGTGGGATGCTGACAAAGGCAAACCATACGCAGCCATTGAGAATAATATAATTTTTGATACCGGAGCCTGTGGCGTGTCTATTACAAGCTCAAGCAAAAGTGCTGATCCGGGAAGATTAACAGGTAATATTATTGTAAAAACTGCCCAGGACAGTAGCTATGATTCTCCTCGTTACTATTGTTACCAGACTTCGCTTGCAGAACACAAAGTGCCGGAAAATTTTGCAATAGCGAACAATGTTTTTTACGATAATCGAACAGTAAGTGATTCATTGCCAACTCATAATGTTTCAAAAGAAGTATTTCTGGAAAAGAATAAATTCAAAAATTTTTGTATTTTTAAATATTTTAGACAATCTAAATTTTCCCATTACCTGCAAGAGATAAGCAAGTAAATACAATTAGTTAGACGGAGAGTTAAAGAAATTGCTAGATAAAAATGGATATAAACATTTTTTTTATCAAAATTGACAAAAAAAAGAGTACAGCAGAGCAATGGTTCAAAATTAAAAGAAAATTTTGGAGTTAAATAAATATGATCAATCTAAACACAATTCTGGGCAGTTTTCCTGTCCCTACAGTCTCTACTGGGGAAGGCTATGTCCAGAAAAGAGGTCAGTCCGATGGCTAGATTGAGATAATTTTATAAATCAAACCACGGATGTGACACTCAAGGATCCGTGGTTTTTTTATTAGAGTTCTGTAAATTTGTTGGTAAACCGCGGGTTCAATCATGAATCTGCGGTTTTTTTTATTTTAGAAATGAGGTAATTATGAAGAAGATTAAATTGTTATGGAAATTTTTGAAAGGCAGTCGCACACTCTATGTGCTGGCTATTGTTGCTATTGCTTTGGCTACAATATTCAGTCTGCTAATACCTTTGATTACTCGTTTTACAATTGACTCTGTTATTGGTAATAAACCTATAGAATTGCCCACATTTATTGAAAATGCTATTGCCTTTGTAGGTGGAAAAAATAGTCTGGCTAATAATATCTGGATTTGTGGTGCTGTTTTGGTCTTGCTTACCGGTATTAGCGGTCTTTTTCTCTACCTAAAAGGTAAATGGGCAGCTCGAGCCTCGGAATCTATCGCTCAGAATTTAAGAGAAAAGTTGTATAAACATCTGCAGTTACTGCCATTTAAATATCATTCTACGGTAAAAACAGGAGATGTGATCCAGCGTTGTACTTCTGATGTTAATACTGTTCGCAGATTCCTGGCAATACAGTTTGTTCAGGTAGGCAGAGCAGTCTTTATGGTGGTTCTAACTTTATACTTTATGCTACAGATGAACGTTACTCTTACCATCATTTCTATGGCTACAATTCCTTTTATTTTTGCTTTTGCTGTAGTTTTCTTCCTAAAAGTAAAAAAAGCTTTTAAACAGTCTGATGAAGCAGAAGCGAGGCTTTCCAAAGTATTACAGGAGAATCTAACCGGTGTGCGAGTTGTTAAAGCCTTTGCCCGCCAGAAATATGAAGTTGGAAAATTCGAAAGTAAAAATAAGGATTATCGTGATTTGACTTATCGACTGATTAGACTTTTGGCATGGTATTGGGCAGTTTCCGATTTTGTTAGCCTGATACAGATCGGTGGTGTGCTTGTAATAGGTTCATATTGGGCTGCTACCGGAAAAATAACATTAGGAACTCTACTTGCCTTTTCGGCATATGTAGGGCAACTGCTCTGGCCTGTTCGTCAGATGGGTAGAGTTTTGACTGATATGGGTAAAGCACTGGTCTCCGCGGAAAGAATCAATGAAATACTGGAAGAACCTGCAGAAGAATTGTCAGAAGATGGTATTGTTCCTGATTTCAACAGCGATATTATTTTTGAAAATGTTGGTTTTAGTTATGAAGATGGAGCAAAGGTTCTGGAGGATCTTTCCTTTCAGGTTAAAAAAGGTCAAACCGTTGCTATTCTTGGTCCTACGGGTTCAGGAAAAACGTCATTGGTCCAACTTCTGCCCAGACTTTATGATTATCAAAAAGGTAGCATAAAAATAGATGGTGTTGATATTAAACAAATTGATAAGAAAGTGCTGCGAGAAAATATTGGTATTGTACTTCAAGAACCTTTTCTATTTTCTAAAACACTAAGAGATAATATAAAAATAGCAAAATCAGAATTGCCTGAACATGAGATTTTTTCTGCTGCCGAAAGTGCAAATATCCATAATGTTATTGAAGAATTTGATAAAGGCTATGATACAATGGTTGGTGAAAGAGGAGCAACTCTTTCCGGAGGACAAAAGCAGAGAATTGCTATTGCCAGAACTCTAATTCGTAATAACCCAATATTGATATTTGACGATTCACTTAGTGCGGTTGATACGAAAACCGATGCAGCAATTCGGCGTGAATTACGTGCTCATAGTAAAGATGCTACCACTTTCATTATTTCGCATCGTCTAACTACTCTTGCCGAGGCGGATTTGATACTGGTGCTTGAACAGGGCAGGTTGGTCCAAAAAGGTACACATCAGCAATTGCTCAGTCAGCAGGGTCTCTACAAGAGAGTATGGTCCATACAGAATAACCTGAAAACTGAGATTGATGAGAAAAAAACGAGTGTAGAATTCACCAATAAAGAAAAAATTTGAAAACAGCAAATTGAATGTGATGTTAATGTAAAAGACAGTAAGTAAAATGTATTAATATTATTTGTTTTGGAAATAGAAGGAAAATATTATGAGTTTGAAAGAAAAAGAATACAAGAAAAGATTTGATCTAGATTTATGGAAGAGCCTCTGGACTTACATAAAACCGTATAAAAAACAGTTGATTTATCTGGCGGTATTTATGATCGGTCTGGCTGGTGTAGATATGATATTTCCTCTGATGAGCAGATATGCTGTTGATAATTTTGTGGTAGCAAAAAGTACACAAGGTATTACTTCATTTGCTCTTGTTTATCTGGGTCTGATTATCATACAGGTGCTCAATATATTCTTCTTTATATCGTTAGCCGGTAAGATTGAGATGGGTGTATGCTATTCCATACGTAAAGATGGTTTTAAAAAATTACAGGAACTTTCTTTGAATTATTATAATAAAAATCCTGTGGGCTGGCTTATGGCACGTCTTACTTCGGATACACAGCGACTGGGTGAAACAATTGCCTGGGGCGCTGTAGATTTTATCTGGGGCATAACCCTTATGGCAGGAATTAGTATTATTATGTTCGTTCTTAATTGGAAGCTTGCATTACTGACCCTCACAGTTGTTCCGGCTCTCGTTCTGATTAGTCTATATTTCCAGAAAAAGATACTGGCAGCTTATAGACAGGTGCGTAAAACAAATTCCAAGATTACTGCTGCGATAAATGAAGGAATAAGCGGAGCTAAAACTACAAAGACTCTGGTACGAGAAGAAGAAAATTTAAATGAATTTAAATCTCTAACCCAAAAAATGTATCATTCTTCAGTTCACGCTGCTATTTTTTCTGCCCTGTTTTTGCCCATTGTTTTGTCGCTCGGCAGCATAGGTACTGCTATTGCACTTTGGTATGGTGGCAAGGGAGTTATACTCCAGACCATCTCTTATGGTACTCTGGTGGCTTTTCTCTCTTATACAGTGCAGTTTTTCCAGCCTATCCGTGAACTGGCGCGTGTTTTTGCGGAATTACAGCATGCACAAGCTTCGGCGGAACGTATTATCTCAATGATAAAGGAAAAACCGGATATAAAAGATTCTTATAAAGTTGAAAAAAAATTTGGTAGCTTATTTAAGCCTATAAAGAAAGACTGGCAATCTATAAAAGGAGAAATTGAGTTTCGAGATGTGACATTTAATTATGAAGATGGTGAACGTGTGCTAAAGAACTTTAATCTTAAAGTAGAACCGGGTGAGACCGTTGCTATTGTAGGTGAAACAGGATCAGGCAAAAGCACCCTTGTTAATCTGGCTTGTAGATTCTTTGAGCCAATTCATGGTGAAATATTGATTGACGGTATTAACTACAGAAAACGTTCACTTGCCTGGTTACATTCCCAGATTGGTTATGTATTACAGTCGCCCCATCTCTTTAGTGGAACAATCGAAGAAAATATTCGGTACGGTAAATTGTCGGCTACAAAAGAAGAAGTTATAAAAGCTGCCAAAATGGTTAATGCTCATGAGTTTATTACAAATTTGAGCAAAAGTTACAATAGTGAAGTAGGAGAAGGTGGTGGCTTACTCTCTACCGGACAAAAGCAGCTAATATCTTTTGCAAGAGCTATTATTTCTGATCCGGGTATATTTGTGCTGGATGAAGCTACATCCTCGGTTGATACTGAAACAGAAAAATTAATCCAGAATGCTATTAATCAAGTACTACAGAACAGAACCAGCTTTATTATTGCTCATCGACTTTCTACAATTCGTTCTGCTGATAAGATCATTGTCCTGGAAGAAGGAAAAATAATTGAAAACGGTAGTCATGATGATTTGATAAAACAAAAAGGACATTATTATCAGCTCTATACAAATCAGTTCCTGGAAGAACAAGAAACAGGTTTGCTTAATACATAATATGAAGCCATCTCAATTGATTTCTAACGGGATGGCTTTTTTACTTAGAAAGGATATTTTATGAATTTAATAAAAGTAGATAAATTGTCATTTAGATATGAATCACAAATGAAGTCAGTATTTGAAGATGTTTCTCTAAAAATTAATTCAAATAGTAGGATTGGACTCATAGGTAGTAATGGCTGTGGTAAATCCACTCTTATTAATATTCTTTTAAAAAAGCTAAAACCTGTTTCCGGGAATAGTTATTTCAGAGAGGATTTGAGTATCGGTTTTCTGCCACAGGAATTACAACTGCCTGATAATTCAATTGTTTTGGACTATCTTTGGTCAGTTTTCCCACAAGTTTTTGAATTAAAGAAAAAAATAGAAGAGCTTGATAAATATTCGGATAGGGAAATTGTAAAAATTTTTGAAAAATACGAACAAGGAAAAGGGTATGATATTGAAACAAAGATAGAAAAAACAACTACTAGATTTGGTTTTGACTATAGTATGCTCCATAGAAGGATTTCTGAATTGAGTGGAGGAGAAAAAACAAAACTGGCATTAAGTCGTATTTTACTAAAAGAAAGAAATTTGCTGTTGTTAGACGAACCTACGAATCATCTGGATATTGATACACTAAAATGGCTTGAAAAATTCTTAAAAAAAATTAACATTGCTTATCTAATTATTAGCCATGATAGAAAGTTTTTGGATAATTGCGTTGAAAAGGTGATGGTGTTACAAAAAGATGGAATCTCCGAATACTCAGGTAATTATAGTTTTTACAAAAAAGAACAGGAGAAAGAAATAAAAAGAAAATTACATCAATATGAGGTGCAAAAAAAGAAAATAAAAAAATTAAAGTTGAATGCACAAAAAAGAAAACAGTGGGCTTATTCACATCAACCGGAAACAGGGAGAGATGGGTACGCACCTGTTTATGAATCTCTGGGTAATGAGAGCAAACATGTAATGAAACAAGCTATGAATTTACAGTCCAGGTTAGAAAAAAAGATTGAAAAGGCAGAAACAGAAAAGCCATTTATCGAAAAGGAAAGAAAATTTCATTTTGATAATAATAATATTAGTAGTGAATATGTGTTAAGAACTGAAAAATTGGGTAAAAGCTATAATTCTACAACAGTATTTAAAGAGATAAATTTGCAGATTAAAAGTGATGAAAGGTTGGCAATAATAGGTAAGAACGGTTGTGGAAAAACAACGTTTCTGCGAATAGTCACTGGAAAAATAGAAAATTATCAGGGCGATTATATCTGGTCTCCCCAGGCTAAGATTGGGTATTATTCTCAAGAATATGAGACTCTGGATTTTGATAAGACCATTTTAGAGCAAGTTGTTAGAGGAAATAAAAGCAAGCAGACTTTTGCTCGGACTGTTTTAGGATGTTTAAAAATTGGTGAATCGCTTTTGAATAAATCAATAGATACTCTCAGTCTGGGCGAAAGGAGTAAAGTGGCTCTCGCACAAATAATCGTGCAAGGTGCAAATGTGTTGGTTCTGGATGAACCTACTAATCATCTGGAAATATCAGCCCGTGAAGCTCTGGAAAAAGCGCTATTATCCTTTCCCGGAACAATAATATTTGCTTCCCATGATCGGTATCTGATCAATAAATTAGCTACAATAAAGTTTGAGCTAAATTAATCAGTGGTTCATATAAAAAAGTGATGCCGATGATTATAAATATTATACCCGAAATATAGGATATTGTTTTTCTATTCAATTTCTTAAAGATTAATCTGCCCAGAAAGATAGCCAGAATTGACAGTAAGAACAATGAACTTATGGCAGCTATAAAAACAAGCAGAGAGTTATATTTTGTGGCAAATAATCCGGAAGCAATCTGAGTTTTGTCTCCCATCTCCGAAACTAAAATAAGCCAAAATCCAGACAGCAGCGGCTTTTTTAGCTCACACGCGTCCTCAGATTCTTTGTTGTTCACTAGGGTGAAAATACCAAAAATGATAAAAACGATTCCTGAAATTATTTTTAAATAATTTGTTGGCACTTGATGTGAAATAAAATTTCCCAGTAAAATAGCTAATCCATCAACAACAACAAAAGCTAGTATTACTCCTATTAGTAAGGGAATATATTTTTTTGTTTTGGAAGCCAGACAAAATACTGTTATTTGTGTCTTATCACCTAATTCTGCTAATCCTATGGTTACAAAGGGTATCAGTAGATCATGCATAGGTTAAAATTTCTTTTATTTAGTTTTATAATTTTTAAAAGCATAAACAGTTTTATAATCTTACTTGATTTAGAAGGAGTTGTGAAAAGGAGCTTTAATTATATTACCATCTTCCATTTCATATTTATTTTCATTGATTTTGAAATATATATCTTTCCCTTTTTCCAGTGCTCTAATCTTTACCTTATTCTGGTCAATTTCAAATACAAGCCAGTTTCCTTTGTATAGCATTTTAAAAGACAGTTTCTCCCAATGGGTAGGCAAAAACGGATCAATTTGCAGATGATCTTTAAAGATATTTATACCGGCAAAACCAGCAAAGATAATATCAATAGAACCTGCCATTACTCCCGTATGAATACCCTCCGGAGTTGTGCCACCCTGGGTGTCGTAAATATCACTTTTCATCGCCTTCAAAAACCAATCCCACATCTTGTGTTTGTGTTCATGAAGATAAGTTAAGATAGCTGCATGGACCACATAACTAAGAGTTGAACCGTGACTGGTTCTTTTGATATAATATTCATAATTCTTTTTAAGACATTCGGTTCCGTCTTTTATATCATAATCCATCATATTTAATATATGCTTTACCTGACCGGGAGATAACATATAAAAAGTCATCAGAACATCTGCTTGCTTTGCAAGTTTATATTTGTCGGGAGAATCGCCTTCAGCTTTTAAGATTCTGTCCATTCTGCGAATATTGTCGTATTTTTCACGGTAGTATTCCCAATCAATTTCTTTCAGATCCATATAACCTTCGAACTGAGAAATTATACCTTCATCTTTAAATACAACATTAAGATTTCGTACAATATCCTTCCATTTTTCTATCTCAGCTTCATAAAGTCCAATCTTTTTTGAAATTGCATTTTTTACCTCATCAGAGCGGTATTCGTAAGTTTCTACAACCTTATGCAGAATCCAGCTAACCATAATGTTTGTATAGGCATTATCCTTAAGCCCACCTTCTTCCGCATCAGGATATTTTTCGTGGAATTCATCAGGTCCCATTACTCCTTTGATGTGATATCGTTCATCATCTTTATCATATTCAGCAATACTCGCCCAAAATCTGGCAACCTCAAGCATAATTTCCAAACCGTAATAAATTAGAAATTCTTCATCATTAGTCAGATAGAAATATTCCCAAACATTATATACCACTGCGATTGAAACATGCCTTTGCAGTCGGCTATAATCCGGATCCCATTTGCCTGACATCGGATTAAAATGTATTTCCTGAGTTTCTTCTTTGCCGTCGTCAGCTGTTTGCCAGGGATACATAGCTCCTTCATAACCGTTCTCACGCGCGCATCTTCTTGCTGCATCCAGTCTTTTATAACGATACATTAAAAGTGATTTTGTAATTTCGGGAAAATGGATATTATAGAAGGGATAAATAAATAATTCGTCCCAGAAAATATGACCTCGATATGCTTCTCCATGTAGTCCTCGTGCCGGCATACCCGCATCAATGTGTTTGTTATTCAAACTTGCAGTAGTTAACAGATGATAAATATGCAGTCTAACTGCCTTTTGGGTAAATCTGTCTCCCTCAATTTGATAATCTGCTTTGTCCCATAATTGGTGCCACTCTTTTACATGTTCTTCTTTTAAGTTGTCAAAAGTTTCCTCACCAGTTAAAGAATCTTCAAATGCCTGGCTGGGAGATTTCACATCTTCATCCTTGGATGTATAGATGCTAGTAAGTTTATCTAAGGAGTAAGTACTTCCTTCCACGGCTTCTATAGTAAAAATATCAGTAACTACTCCGGAGGAAGTATCAAATTCGCGTTCTGCTGTACATTCTTTTTCGTTCCAAAGAAGATTATGTTTTGCTTTCATAAATATTTTCACATCGGAATTTACAGTTTCAGTTTTCAAAAAAATACACCCATTCTCATCTTTTCCTACTGTAATCGGTGAAAGATGCCTTGAATTTAATTCTCGGTATCGGGGCACGCCATAATTTATAATATCTCCGTCTAAAGTAGAGTGTATTTTAATATTTGCCGAATAATTTTTTGGGGTCACTTCGTATTTTATACAGCCCTGATGAGGATTTTTCATGTTAGCGAATCTACTGGTTTCAATTTTGGTTTTTCTTCCTTTAGTATCTTCAAAAATAACCATGCGGCTGACTATTCCATCTTGCATATTCAGAGTGTGTTCATAATCCAAAATATTTTCATGCAAGGGATCGATAGATTGTTCATCATCACCTATTTGTATTTTAATCAAAAGCCAATTAGGGCAATTAACAAAATCCTTATTGACTATTTTTTTTCGATAAACCATGCTGGGCAATTTGTTATAGAGTCCGGCAATATATGTTCCGGGATAATGCACAACTTCATCAGCTTTGTTATTCACAAAGCACCCACGTGTACCAAAATAGCCATTGCCAACGGTTGTTAAAGTTTCTCTTAATTTTTCTTGATCAGGTTCAAATTTGTGGTAGGTAAGATTCCATTCTTCTCTAGCCAGCTCCTCTTCAAACCATTTATCAATATCTTCCAAGGACAATTCATCCATATCATCCACTACAATATCTGCGCCTTGTGCCAGCATTTCACGTTTTTCACCTTCACGATTTACTCCTATAACTAATCCAAAGTTTCCCCGCTTACCTGCTTGCACACCGGAGATTGCATCTTCTACCATGAAACAGTTGTAAGGTTTTACACCCAGATTTTCTGCAGCTAGAGTAAAAATATCCGGATCAGGTTTGCCGTTTAGGTCCAATTCTTTGGAGACAATTCCGCCAACCACTGTTTCGAAGTGATCGATCAAACCAGTTTCTTTTAGAACATATCTGCAATTCTTGCTTGATGAGGCGACCCCAATTTTTATTCCGTAGTCTTTCAATTTTTTCACCAGTTTTATTGTAGAATCAAAAGTTTCTACTCCATCTTCAGAAATCAATGAGCGGAACATTTTATTTTTCCTATTCCCAATACCACAGATAGTATTTTTTTTCGGATCATCATGCGGAGTACCAAAAGGTAGTTCTATATCACGTGATTCCATAAATGATTTTACCCCCTGGTAGCGAGGCTTACCATCCACGTAGGGTATATAATCATTTTTGTATGTGAATTTTATTTGCTTATCCTCGCAATTTTCTTTTAAAAATTCCTCAAAAGTTTTCTTCCAGGCTTTAAAATGTTGTTTAGCAGTTTGAGTTATTACTCCGTCAAGATCAAATATTGCTCCTTTGAAATGTAAACTTTTCATAATGTCCTTTCAACAGAATATTTATATAGAATTGTAATTAGTTCGTCCGGTGAATCCACAAATAATGCATTACTACATAAATTTTTTACTTTCTGCTTCAGAATAGAGTCTTTGGTAACAAAAATTGTATAATTATTTTTTGTTTTACTCATCGCATAATCCAAGATTGCTAAATCAGATTCTGTATCACCACAAATTAGATTATTTCCTTTTCTTAAGTCAATTGATAATTCATCAGTAATAAATTTTATCCCATCATCTTTATCAAAATCATTTTTTTGAGCTGTATTATTTTGATTTTTTAATACAATTTCTATGTCTTTTTTTGTATCAACAATTGCAAAATATTCTTTATCCGGATCAATTTTTCTAACAATATCAATCACATCCACCATAAATTTTTTTGATTTTTCTTGAGGAATAGAATTATATATATCCTGCCTGGCGATTGTTGTTTGACCAAATTTAAATTGCAGAGCGGAGCCAATAAGAGAAAATATTTCATATTCATTTTTATCTAGCAACTTCTTTAATTCGTCGTTTAACTGATTCAATTTCTTTTGACTTGCAGGATCAATATCCAGTTCATATCTTTTATTATTCCAGATAAACTCTCTTCCTTTGGAACCTGCAAAAACATAAAAACCTGTTGGTATGATGTTGACATCCAAAAAGCCCGTATCGGATAGGGGAGCCGAAGTAAGAATGATTCCACGCTCCACCTTACCAATAAAATTAATCAGGAATATGGCGTTATAAACTGACTGTATGGAAGAATTATATCTGCCACAATAGTTATTTACTGTTCCGTCTCTATCCGAAATAAAGTTCTCAAATTCAATATTTCCCAGAAAGTCCATACCTTGAGTTACGTTATTTCTAAAATTTTCATGAAGGTCTTTTAGGTAATTTAAAAAATGTTTGCCGGATGAAGTTAGATATTTAATATCCTTTTTTAATTCTTCGATTTCGTAATCCGGATTAACATAGATTTTTTTATCTTGCTGATGTTTTAGAACAAATTTGCTGTTTTCTCTGGGAATGTCTTGCAGAGAACGGAAGGCTTTTTTTAATTTTTCGATATCTTCCAATTTTGGTTCAAGGTTATTCAGATACTCATTAATGATTTTTCTGCGTACGTCCCTGGTTTGGAACATTAATTCATAAAATTGTTTTATAGTGTTTATTGGCATAGCGATTGTCCTTAAATTAATTTTTTTAAGAAGTCAATAATGACTTCAGGAGATTTAACATAGTATTTGGATTTTGTTTCCGGTTTACCTATTTTTATAGAGTAGGATTTTTCCGGGAGGTGATCGTAAAATGTTTTCCCGGCTAGTCCGTCTGATACGGCTAAGACAAAATCCCATTTTTCATTAGCAAGCCAGCGTAGCGCTGCGTGCTCTTTACTCAAGCCACTGGCTCGTAATTCGATTCTATTTTCTTTTTCTAAAATTTGCAGATCCATATTACCTGTTACGCCCATGAGTTCGTTTATAAGCTCTCTAGCTCTTAGTTCTCCCAGATCAAAAGAAGCATCGCTGTAATCCCAGATGATAGAAAATTCTTTTTCTATTAGAGTGGATCCCGGCGTGCGATCTACAAAAAGTTCAAAAACAGGCAGGAGGTCACTTTTCCATTCTGTATCAAACATATCTAGTTTTTCCCAATCCTGATTTTTCCTTTTTAGATATGCACCTTGATCAGCTACAAAATTTGTATCAAGATTTCTAAAACATTTATCCATTTCTGACCTTTCAGCTTGACTAAATATTACAAATTCATTTCTCTCATCTTGTGTTAGATTTTCAAGGGTATCAATTGTGTCCTGGGAAGGTTCTACGATTTCACCTTCGCAATATGGGGTAAAGGCACCGTCATAATCAATAAGAATAAGCCTTTTTTGTGATTTTTTATAATCATTGATAATTTTATTTTGTATGTCTTCGGTTAATAAATTCGATTCTCTCTTTTGCTCGAGTTCACGCATTTTGTTCAGTTTTTGGAAGAAGTCTTCAGCCCAACGGACAACATTATATCTTTTTAGTCTTTCACGCATGATTGAATTTATCTCTTCTTTCTTATCATCAGATAAATCCATAGCTTTTTCCAATGAATCCACAATGCTGGAGATATTATTCGGATTAACGATAAAAGTTTCACCCAGTTCCTTGTAAGCACCCGCCATTTCACTGAGAATTAAAACTCCTTTTTTATCATTACGGGCAGCCAGATATTCTTTTGCCATCAAATTCATTCCATCTCGTAGAGGAGTAACTACGTAAATATCGGAAATATTGTATAAAGCTACCAGATTTTTGAAGTTGAATGTTTTGTGAAGATACCAAATTGGCATCCAACCCAGAACTCCGTGTTCTCCGTTAATTTGGCTTACCAATCTTTCAGTTCTTTCTTTTAATTGATTGTATTGTTCTACTTCTTCTCTGGAAGGAGCTGTTACAACTATAAACTTAATTTTTTCCTTGCATTGTGGATTGTTTCTCAAAAATATATTATACGCCTTTAGTCTTTGTAAAATCCCCTTAGTATAATCCAGTCTGTCTATCGATAAAACAACCCTCTGGTTCATCATCTTCTTTTTTAGAATATTGATTTCATTTTTTACTTCCGAATCTTTGCTGGCGTTAGAAAACTTATCAAAATCTATACCCATGGGAAAAGAATCAACTTTAACAGTGCGATCTTCATAATCTATTCTGCCCAGTTGACTTTCATACCCCAGTAGCCTCTGAGCGCTACTCTGGAAGTGCCGCATATAATCGTAAGTATGAAAACCAACAAGATTGGCTCCCATAAGACCTTCCATTAGTTCTATACGGGATGGTAAAAGTCTAAAAATTTCATAAGAAGGGAAAGGAATGTGATGAAAATATCCGATTGAGATATTTTTTATTTTTTCGCGAATTAATTTGGGTAAAAGCATCAAATGATAGTCATGAACCCATACTATGTCATCTTCATCCGCAAATTCAGCAATCTTATTCGCAAATTTTTGATTAACCTTTTTGTATACTTGCCATAATTTTTTATCGTAATTTACAAATTGAGTAAAGTAGTGGCACAGGGGCCAAATTGTCTTGTTGCTATAACCAAGATAGTAATTTTCAATTTCATATCTAGTTAAAAACAGGGGTTCACAATTAAATTCATCATTCAATTTTTCTTTAATATTTTTTTTGCTGTCTTCTAGTTCTTCCACAGGTAAACCAGGCCAGCCAATCCAGATACTGTCGTATGATTTATAAAATGATTTTAAACCGGTGGCAAGTCCTCCGGAACTCTGCTCGTACTGGAGACCTTTTGAGCCCTTTTTAACTTTAACCGGTAAACGGTTTGATACAATTATTAATTTTGGCATAATTGCCTCCATGCAAATTTATGTAAATAATTAACATGTTTATAGTAAAGCCATGCTGCATTAAGGATATGATATAAAAGTTGTGTCAAGAAATTGTCCAAAGTAAAAAACATTATATAAACCATCTTTTTATTCTGTGTATCTCTCCATAAAATTGCACTCTACTTTTTTTATATTATAATATTGAATGTGAAATTTGACAATAAATGATTCTTATAAAACTAATATCCTATCAAGAAAACATTTTGGAGAGAAAATGTGCAGGATAAATAACAATAAATATCCAATCAAGACAATATCTTCACTCAAACTTTTTAAAGCATTTAGGAATATATTGTTTTTACTAATTGTATCAATTCTAGGTTGGGGATGTTCCACAGTTCCAATAACCGGGCGAAAACAGATAAGCTTTATTCCTGACTCAGAAATGTTAGCCATGAGTTTTAACCAATACGCCCAATTTATTAGAAACAACAAGGTTATTGAGGGAACTAAGGATGCCAGAATGGTAAAAAGAATAGGGCAAAAAATTAGTAAGTCTGTGGAGGGTTATTTTGCACAAAAAAATATGGCGGAGCATCTTAAAGGTTATGACTGGGAATTTAATCTTATTGATAATAAACAGGTTAATGCCTGGTGCATGCCGGGAGGTAAAGTTGTAGTTTATACGGGAATTTTGCCATATACTAAAACTGAAGAGGGATTAGCGGTTGTTATTGGTCATGAAATCGCCCACGCTGTAGCGGAACATGGCAGTGAGCGGATGAGTCAGCAGATGTTAGTCCAAATGGGTGGTATGGCTTTATCAAAGGCTATAGAAGAAAAACCGGTAGAGACTAGAAATTTATTCATGACAGCCTATGGTCTTGGAGCCCAGTTTGGTGCATTGTTACCTTATAGTCGTTTGCATGAATCAGAAGCAGATCGTCTGGGTCTGATATTCATGGCAATGGCAGGATATCATCCAAAACACGCAATCACATTTTGGCAACGAATGGCAGAAAATAGCCAGGGGGAGGATATTCCCGAATTTATGCGTACTCATCCGTCTGATCAAAAAAGAATAAATAATCTTAAGAAGTTGCAACCAGAGGCTATGAAATATTATAAGAATTGACTATACATAAAATATTAAATGAAAGGAATAATTTAGTATGTCAAAAAAGTTTTTCAATGAAAAAGCAGTAGATTGGGATTCTGATACAGAACATTCCAGCCAGATAATCTCTGATGTTATTTCTGAATTGCCTAATTACAAAAATCCCAATATCCTGGATGTGGGGTGCGGTACTGGCATTCTTTTTGAATTTTTGCAAAGAAAATATAGTAACTCCCTTCATATCACTGCAATTGA
>JAGXLO010000125.1 GCA_018334695.1 Candidatus Cloacimonadota bacterium | reverse complement strand
GGGGACTATGTAAAATTACCTGGTTATCGCCAGCGCTTTGAGGAAATTTTAAATATCAAGCCCTATCCGGGAACTCTCAATTTAGAAGTAGATAAGAGCAAGGTAAAGGCAATGAAGCTGTTTTTTGAACCCATAAGAATTGAGGGTTTTAAGAATGGTGACAGAACATTTGGCTACCTGGATTGCTATAAGTGTATTGTAAACGATAAATTTGAAGGCTGGGTTCTCTTTGCAGAAAGAACCACCCACAGCGACGAGATAATTGAAATAATATCAGAGCATGAGATAAAAAGTCCTGATAATAAAGTGAATGTAACTTTTGTAAAAAATTGTCATTAACATGGAAAAAATAATTAAGCTAGCCTTAGAAGAGGATTTGAGTAGTAGGGGAGATGTTACCAGCCAAGCTATTTTTGATGATGAAAGTGGGGATTTTAGTTTAATTGCTAAAGATGAGGGCATCTTATGTGGTAGCGAATATTTTAAAAATGTCTTTGCTCAAATTGATGAGGAAATTTCCATAAAATTTTTGTTTAAGGATGGAGATAAAATACATACAAGTGATATTATCGCAAAACTTTCCGGATGTGTAATGTCAATTTTAAAGGGAGAAAGAGTAGCCCTCAACTTTCTATCTCATCTTAGTGGTATAGCTACTAAAACAGCAAAGTATGTTGATATTGCCGGTGGAAAAACGAAGATATTGGATACCAGAAAAACAATACCCGGTTTACGCAAAGCCGAGAAATATGCTGTAAAATGTGGCGGAGGAGTAAATCACAGGATGGGATTATATGATATGATTTTGATTAAGGATAATCACATAGATGCTGCCGGAAGTATAACAAAAGCCGTTGAAAAAGTAAGAGATAAATATAGTGATGAGTTTAAGATAGAAGTAGAAACTCGCAATCTGCCTGAAGTGCAAGCAGCCTGTGACTGTAAGGTAGATAGAATCATGCTGGATAATATGAACAATGCCACCATGATAAAAGCAATTGCCATATGTGACGGAAAAGTTGAAGTAGAAGCTTCCGGTAATATGAATATGGAAAGGGTTAAAGAAGTGAGCAATTTGGCGCTGGATTACATCTCCATCGGTGAACTTACCCACACGATACATTCATTCGATTTTTCATTACAATATAAAGATGCTAATAAACTAAAATAAGGAGTTGTATGGACATTAGAAATGATATGAGTAAAGATGAAGTAAAAAAGTTTATTAAAGAAATGAAGAGGGAGCTAGAAGATTATGTAACCATTCCGGCTCATCATTATCAAACTCAGGAAGTAGTTAATTTTTCTGATTTTGTAGGAGATTCTTATAAGCTGGCAAAAGATTGCAGCAAACTTGATGCAAAATTTATTATCTTCTGCGGAGTTAAATTTATGGCAGAAGGCGCTGCGATTTTGGCAACAGATAAACAAAAAGTTATCATTCCGGATACAAAAGCTGGCTGTCCTTTGGCTGATAAAATTAATGCTGACCAGTTAAAGAAAGCTTATAATAAAATAAGTAAAAAAATTAACAAAGAACTTATGCCTGTGGTTTATGTAAATTCAAGTGCAGAAGCCAAAAGTTTTTGTGGAAAATACGGCGGTGCTACCTGCACCAGCTCCAGTGCTAATGAAATAATACAATATTATCTTGATAAAGGGAATGCAGTTTTCTTTGCTCCCGATTATAACCTGGGTATTAACACTGCTGATAAGATGGGTTTAGAAGCTGAACATTTTGTTAAAGTAAAACGGGATTTTAGTCTGAAGCCAGATGAAAATTTAGAGAATGCCAAACTTTTTGCTTGGGATGGATTCTGTCATGTTCATAAGAAATTTACAATTGACCAAATTAAAAAATTAAGAAAAGAATACGAAGAGATAAATATTATTGTTCACCCCGAATCAGATAGAGAAGTTGTCCAAAAATCAGATTATTCCGGTTCCACTCAGCAGATATTGAAAAAGATAGAGAAAGCTAAGAAGGGTAGTGTGTGGGGAGTGGGAACAGAGTATCATTTTGTAAAGAGATTAGATGACCTATTTAAAGATAAAAAAGTTATTCCACTCAAAAAAGCAGTTTGTACTGATATGACAAAAATTGATTTGTATGATCTGGCTCAATCTCTTCAATCTGTTAAGAACTATCTTGAGGCTGAGAGCAAATTGCCTAATGTAGTAGAAATACCTGCAGAAATCCAAAAAAACGCTGGTAAAGCTCTACGTAAAATGATAGAGATTAGGGAGGCATAGAATTAACAAAATTTATGATGTGATTGTTATAGGTACAGGTATAGCAGGTCTTTCTACTGCAATATTTCTAAAGAAAAAAGGATATGACGTAGTTGTATTAAGTAAAGAAGAGGAACTGCAAGAGACAAATACATATTATGCCCAGGGTGGTATTATAGGACCCCGTCCGGAAGATTCCAGCCAGCAGCTGAAAGAAGATATTCTGGAGGCAGGTTACCATTACAACAGTATTGAAGCAGTGAACCAAATTGCCTACGAGGGGCCACAGCTTGTAAAGGATTTTTTGATTGATAAGGTTGGTGTAAAATTTTCATGTAATGAAGCAGGAGAATTTGATTACACAGGTGAAGCTGCTCATTCTATCAAGCGCGTTTTACACTATAAAGATACATCAGGAGAGCAGATTGAAAATAGTTTATTGGCTTATGCCAGGAAACTTGATATTAAGATTTTATCTTCCTATGTATCAATTGATATCATCACTAATAACCACCATTCACGTGATACAAGGGAATTATATAAAGAGCGCGAAGTTATGGGAATTTATGCCCTTGATGAAGAAAGCGGTGAAGTAAAAAAAATGCTTTCCCATTATACTGTACTGGCAACAGGTGGAATTGGGGCTTTGTACAAGCACACTACAAATTCGGAAGTATCAACCGGTGATGGTCTTACTATGGCGTACCGGACGGGAGCTGATATAATTAATGCAGAAATGGTACAATTTCATCCCACAGCACTTTTTCATAAGGATATAAAGGGATTTTTGATTTCCGAATCGGTAAGAGGTGAAGGAGCCCGGCTCATAGATCATGACGGAAGTACATTTATGGAGAAATATGCACCTGAGCAGAAGGATCTTGCGCCCAGAGATGTAGTAGCCAGAGCAATTTATTCAGAGATAAACAGTAGCGGCAAGGATTATATGCTTTTGGATGTAGCCTCCTATTATGAAGGAGAAAAAGATATAAATAAGAGATTTTCCCGCATTTATGAAACCTGTAAAGAAGGTGGTATTGATATCACAAAAGAGCCTATTCCTATTGTTCCCGTGGCTCATTATTTTTGTGGCGGAATCAAGGTCGATCTTTTTGGTAAAACGTCAATAAAAAGATTGTTTGCTGTTGGAGAAACCAGTTGTACCGGAGTTCATGGTGCTAATCGACTTGCTTCGTGTTCGTTATTGGAAGGTGTATTATGGCCGCAAAAGGCGGCAGAAGAGATTGACAAGAATTTTAAGCCGATTGAAAAAAATCGGTTTGCCGAAATCCCTGAATGGAAATCACCCAAAGAAACAGAAAAATTTGATAATATTCTTTTGCAACAGGATTGGGAATCAATTAAACTTACAATGTGGAACTACGCCGGAATCGTTCGGACGAGACATGGTTTAAAAAGAGCTAATGCAGATTTAAATTATTATACCAATAGAATTTTCGATTTTTATAACAGTGCAGAACTAAGAAAAAATATTATTGAATTAAGAAACGGAGTTGTTGCAGCTTCCGCAATTGTAAGAGCAGCAATGCACAACAAAAAATCAATAGGATGTCATTATTTGGCAGAATAATATGGAAATGAAATTAAAAAATTTACCGTTTTGGCAAAAATTGACAAAAATTTGTGACCTCTCAAAATTAAGAAAAAATTTAGGAAAAACATAAAATTTCTTATCTGTTTATGATAAAAGAAAATACAATTAAAGAATCTGAAAAACTGCAAGTGTCAAAATTAGGTAAAACATAAGGTGTTAATTTCTCTGATAAGTCCCCGATATAGAGATTTGGGGAAAATATGTTCATCTAACAAATTAATATAAGAAAATTAGGAAGGTACAAATGAAAAAAATATTACTAGCCTCAATTCTTTCCTTAATTTTGATCATGCCTCTAAGCCTGGTTGCTGCCGAAAATGGTGCAATCGCCGGTATGGTTGAAGTTAAAGAGACAGGAAAAGCTCTTGCTGGTGCCAATGTATATCTGGAAGAAGTCCAGATGGGTACATTAACATTACAAAATGGAAAGTATATAATCAAAAACGTGAAGCCTGGCAACTATAAATTGCATGCCAGTCTTATGGGTTACATTCCCCAGATAAAAGATGTAGAAGTAAAAGCCGGTTTGGTTACTACTGTTAATTTTTCCCTTGCTCAAAGGGCGATTAACTTAGAAGGAATTAATGTTATTGCCGATCGTGCTAAAACACAAAAAACACCAATCGCATTCAGTGATGTTGATAAAGAAGAAATTTCTGAATCTTTGGGTTCCAGAGATGTACCTCTGGCTCTTAAATCCACTCCCAGCCTTTATTCAACAATGCAGGGTGGCGGTTCCGGTGATGCCCGCGTAAATATTCGTGGTTTTAACCAGAGAAATGTAGCTGTTATGATCAATGGTGTTCCTGTAAATGATATGGAAAACGGTTGGGTTTATTGGTCTAACTGGGATGGTCTTGGTGACGCTACTTCTTCTATTCAGGTACAAAGAGGACTTAGTGCTATTAACCTGGCAGTTCCCTCTATTGGTGGTGCAATCAATATGATCACAGACCCCACCAAACAGACCAAAGGAGTAAACTTTCAGCAAGAATATGGTTCAGCCAACTTTAAAAAACAAACTCTTACCGCAAACTCCGGTCTTGTTAACGACAAATATGC
>JAGXLO010000034.1 GCA_018334695.1 Candidatus Cloacimonadota bacterium | reverse complement strand
TATATACTCATTCTGATACCCTCAGCTACTATATTTTTTACTGTAAGCAATTTAAAATTAAATTCAAAAGAAATAAATTATCTTAGTTTATCCTTTATTGGTAGTTTTTTAATTTCAGTTATTCCAGGTATTCTGCTCCAGGCAAAATATCGTCCTGCTTTTGAAAGATTAACCCTTAGCTGGACTAATGCAAATTATTTTGCCAGCTTTTTACTGGTTATTATTCCATTTATTATTTATAAAATATTTACTCAAAAGAAGAGAAAAAAATATAAAATTTTTTATTACATATTACTATTTATAGCATTTATCTCTTTAATATGGTCTCAATCCAGAGGAGCAATTTTAGCTGTAGTACTTGTTTCATTTGTTTTTTTAATTTCATATTTTGTCAAAAAGCATAAGAAAAAAGCAATCATTGCTACAGTGATAGTATTTATAGTTCTAGTGGGAATATTACTTATAGGTTTAACTCAATACAGATTTGCTACCATTCAATTTCGACAAAGAGTGTATAAATCAAGTCTGGAATATGTGCAGAAACATTGGCTTCTTGGAACCGGGCCAGACACTTTTTCCACATTTTATCCAAAATACAGAAATCCTGATTATAGACTTTTACATCAGGAAGATATAATTCCCCATGCTCATAATGAATTTCTGGAACAATTTGCAGAACTCGGAATTTTTGGTTTGCTTTTGTTTTTGGGATTTATTTTCATGATAACTGTTGCCGGATTAAAAAATATTCGTAGAAACAAGGGAAATAAAAAATTATTTTACCTTGCCGGCTTATCTTCCTTCTGGTTATTACTAATTCACAATCAATTTGCAATAACTTTACGGATACAACCGATTTTTATATATTTATTCCTATTATCCGGTTTAATAATTAACAATAATAAGCAAAATAGCAAAAATTCCTTTTCCGTAAAAATTATATTGATTTTCTTTATCCCCCTGCTAATCTGGCAGATGTATATAAATTTTCAGAAAATAAATGGCCTAAGTTATTTGCAAAAATCAAAAGATAGTTTCAGAGAAGGAAACAAACTGCAAAGTTCAATCATTTTAGGTGAGAAGGCTTACGAAAAAATTCCCCAAAATTCAGATTTGCTTTATCATCTTGGATATATCAATGTTTATGCAAAAAAATATCAAAAGGCAAATTTTTATTTTGATAAATTACTTGAAGTATCCCCTTATTATCCTCGGGCAAATTTTTGGAAAGGATATATTCAATCTTTACAAAAAAATTGGAAGAAATCAATAATATATTACAAAAGAGAAATTAAACTAAATCAAAGTCCCCATTTATATTTTAACATTGCAATATCATATAATTATCTAAACGAGAAAAGAAGAGCAATGGATTATTATTTGTTATATTTAAAAAAAATAAAAGAAAAATTAAATAAAGATGTAATTCAGAGTAAAAAGTCATATATAAGCGAGGAACAAAGGAATATTAATTTTGCACTTCAAAACTTGTATCAAGAAAACAAAAACGATCCACAAAAAATTTCTGATTTAGAAGAATTACAAAATTATTTTAGAAGATATGGACTGAGAATTAATCCTAAAAATCAGTAGAGCTAGAAAAATGTAGACCTGATAATTTCATAGCAGGTACGAGAAATCCACCGCCAAAGAAACCACTGGCAAATTCTCTTTCCTGAGAAATTTCTTCAATATTAGAAAACAAATTAATAACACTATCAGTGAATCTCATATTTTTAAGTGGCTTTGTAATTTTACCATCTTCTACTAAAAACAGACCGTCGCGAGTCATACCAGTCACTATAAGTTTCTTTGGATCAATGATATTGGAATAATGAAAATGGGTGACTAATATTGCTTTTTCGGTATTTTCGATCATCTTGTTTAGATCACTTTCTCCAGGAGCTATACACATTGCAAAGGGATAAGCCCCCTGTGCAGGTAAAGGAATCGCGTGGGCATTGTTTTCCACTTCCAATTTTTTAGCTATCCAACGATTTGTAACAAAATTTTTGGCTACTCCATTTTTAATAAGTTCCACTTTTTTAACTGGCAATCCTTCAAAATCAAATGGCATTGCATTAATATTGGAATTATAGGGATTGTCTGTAATAGAAAATTTATCACTAAAAACTTTTTTATCTAAATTATCAGCGAGAAAACTAGTACCCTCCAAATAATCCATACCGTTAAAGCCCTTAAAAAGAAGAAATAGCACAATCTCAGCTACTGCAGCAGGTTCCAGAATTACGGGATAAGTTTTTGGTTCTACTGAAACAGGAAATTCACTCTTTTTTGCCTTTTTAATAGCAATTTTACTGGATTTTTCAACATCAATCTGATTAACATTTCTTCTCACTACTTCATTCCAGCCCGAAGCAGTCCCTTTCATTGCTGTAATACTAAATTTTGCCTGCGTGGATTTATTTTGAGCAAATAAACCTGAAGAATTTCCCATAAACACTTCTGAAGTGGAATTAGAGAATATTCCTGCTGCCTCCAAATCATTTTTCTTACAAAGCTCAACTGCTTTTGCAACTTGCTCCGCTCTCTCAGCAGGCGTATATTTTTCCGTAGCTTCAGCATACTTTTTTACATCATTATACTCTTGAGCTGAAGGCAATGGTAATAGTTTACTATTATCATTCTGTAATTTGGTGGCTTGTATGGCATTATCTAGCGTTTGCCTTAAGGATTCATCCGATAAACTGTTTGTAGTGGCAGAAGCAGTTTTCTTTCCAATGACTGTTCTAACTGTAAGTTTAATATTATGATTATCAACATTTTGATGAATATAGTTTTGGGCATAACGAGTAAGAGCCTCATCCTCAGAAAACAGGATTATCTCTGTTTCATCAGCATTGGAAAGTTTTAATATCTTATCAAAAACTTTTTTAACATCCTTTCTTTTCATATTTCTCCTTTAAAATAGTAATAAAAATAATTATTATTTTAATAAAATCAATTTTCGAGTCTGTTTAAAATCAGAAGTAGTTAATGAATAAAAATATACTCCAGGTTTGGCTTTTATATTAGACCAATCAACAGTATGTAGTCCTTCTTCCAGTTGTTCATTTACCAGTTTTTTTATCACTCTACCTTTAATGTTGTAGATTGTTAATTCTACAAATTCATTCTCAAGAAGTTTAAATTTAAAGGAAGTTTTATTATTTTTATATAGTTGTACCGGATTGGGATTATTTTGATACAGTTTATTCACTTCATCCACTTCAGAAGGATTATCAGCAGAAAAATAATCATTTATTCTACAAGCAGACCATCCTTTGTAAGCAGGTTCTAGCCATTGTTGAATAATATCGCCGTTATAATCAAATTTATAAATATAACCCAAGCCATCTTTTGATTCTGCCGTCCAAAAAAACTCCCCATCAAACCATAGTCCTCTGCATTGGGGAGTAGGAGCTTCAAAGTTATTTGTGGAGATTTCAACTAAATCAGGCCAGTCAGAAATATCCCAACAAGTTATGTTGCCTTCATCCATAGTCCATAGATACTCATTGTCCCAACAGCTTCCCTGGACAGACTGGTCAAAAGAAGCTGTGCCGAATTTATCTCCATTTATATCATATCTATTCATATCCCATTCATTTAAATAAAAATAATTGCCATCAAAGGCAATGCCGTAAAAATAATAGAGAGTCATATCGTGAATAATTAATTCCAAATCTCCATTATGAGGATTAAATTTATAAACACAGGGGATAAAAGCATCTGTAACGTATACTTCGTTATCCACAACCTCCAAATCAAGCATGCGATAATTTGCATATTCAAAATAGTTTATAACTGAACCCTGCATATCTAATACATATATACGAGAATTAAAGTTTTGATGAGCTGTATAGATAATAGCATTCTGAGCTTTTAAAGCAGTAAAGGAAAATAACATAATAAATAGTAAACCTATAAAAATTAATCTTTTCATAATAAATTCCTAATAATTATTTAATTTCCTTTTGTTTCTGTTTCAATTTTTGTCAAGAATACCTCTAATTATTTTATTTGCCTTAGAAAATTTGACATTAAATTTTATTTTTTATAAATAAAGTTTTATATTTTAAAAAAATTGAGATGGGATTAATAATATGTATCAAAAATTTTCTGTTCTTTTATATTTAATAATGTTCATAAAATCTCCAATTTTGAATAGATGATCTGTTGAATATAAATGATATGGAAAATGATTTCTTTAAAGTCACAGATTGGAATCCTATTATAACTTTTATTTTTTTGAGTTTTTTTTTATATTTATTTTGATAGAAGCTCTTAATGGAATCAAGAAACTATATTTTATGAAGAAATGGTATCTAATCACGGCATTAATTTTATTGGCTTTTAACACAATTATTGCCCAAGAACGCATTAAAATTAATGAAATAATGTACAATCCAGAAGCGGGAGATGCTGATAAACAATGGATTGAACTTTTCAACAGCGGCTTACATCCAGTAAATATAAATGGATGGATATTGGAAAAAAGTGCTCCAAAATTTGAGCAAGTACTTATTTTTCCTGATATTAATCTAAAACCAGATTCATTTTTAGTTATTGGTGAGAAGGAGGTTAAGGAAGCTGATATTGTGGTAGATTTAGATTTATCAGACGGAAAAAAATACACTGCCGGAGTTAGAATATTAAATGAAAAAGGAGAACCGGTTGATGAAATATTTTATGGAACACCTAATAAATATGATCTAAAAACCCCTCAAGATCAAAGGCTCTTTGCCCCTTCGGTGAAAAAAGAAGTATCTTTATGCCGACATCCCGACGGAGAAGAATATAAAAAAACACTTAATTTCCAGCCTAGTCCGGTACCCTCTCCGGGATATTCTAATATGATTATTACTAACTTTTCTCTTGAGAATTTCGAAAAATTCTTTTCCGATAAAAGTACCCACACAAAATTCAAAGCCTTATCTAGAATAGTAAAATTATACAAATCATTTGATGACAAAAAAGAAATCTTCAAAATTGCGAACCGAACACTCGATATTGCAAGAGATTTAAGGGATAATGACCTTATTTTCAATTCATACTTATATTTGGGATTAATTAGTAATTATTTCGGAGAATATAAGGATGCACTAAATTACTTTAGGAAAACATTAAAAATCAATCAAAAAATTGGAATGCAAGATAACAATGCTCAAATCTACAATAATCTTGGGATGGTATATTTTCACATGGGAAAATATGACTCAGCAATGGCATATTATGAAAAATCTATTGATTTAAAAGAAAAATTAGACTTGGACGATTTGCTTGCCACTTCGTATTCCAACCTGGCTTCAATATATCAAGTCAAAGGAAACTATAAGGAACAAATAGAATTATTGCAAAAAGCCTATAATCTCGCGATATCTTCTCAGGACAAAGCACATTTGATGGGTATAAATAATACTTTGGGAAATGCCTATAAGCGAATAAACGATTATGAAAGAGCTGCTGAACATTATTTAAAAGCACTCAGGATTGCTGAACAGCAAAGAAATAACCGTTATATTGCTAAATTTTCAAATAATCTTGCAAATATATACAAAAAATTAGAAGACTATAATACTGCATTAAAATATTACAAAAAAGCAAAAAACATATTTGATGAAATGCGTAACTGGGAATTCAGTGCCAGGGTCAAAGCAAATATGGCTGCTACTCTTGTTCACCTCGAAAATTATAATACGGCAAAAAAGTATTATGCAGAATCACTAGATGTATTAAAAAAATCAAACAAAAAACATATATTAGCAAAGATAATTTGTAATTACGGGATTCTCTTTGTAAAATTAAATGAATTCGGAAAAGCCGAAAAATATTTGAACAGATCATTGGATATAATTCGGGATATTGGACTTCGCCACCTGGAGCCAGGGATGCTAGTAGAATTAGGTGAGCTGAGGCTCAAGCAAAATAAATTTGCTCAGGCGGAATCAATTTACAGCGAAATACTCTCAATATCCAGAGAAAAAAATATGCCATATTATAAACAAAAAAGCTACCAAAAATTAGCTTTAATTTTTTCAAGACGTAAAAAATATAAATCAGCCTATAAATATCTCACTAAATATATCGCCATAAAAGATAGTATTTTTAATAAAGAAAAAGCTAAACAACTTTCTAACATGACCTTGCAGTATGAGACTAGTAATCTAGAACAAAAAGTACTTAGTCTTCAGGTAAAAAATGAACTGAAGGAATTACAAACCAAGACATTGTTGATCCAAAAATATCTTTTTATAGCTATTATTATTATACTTCTTTTAGTTGGTGCTTTTATAATGTATAGATTTTATCTAAATAAAAGAATGAATAAGAAGCTTTCTGAAGCTATTCATAAAAAGACAAAGGATCTGTTAAAAATCAATGAAAATCTGAGGAAGCAAATAGAAGAAAGGAAAAAACTGGAAGAAGAACTGAAATTGTCGGAAAGACTTGCAGTAATTGGCGAGTTGGCAGCAGAACTTGCTCATAAAATCAGGAATCCATTAACTATAATAAGTTCTACTGCCCAATTTCTCAATTCGGATTCTGTAACAAAAGCAGAACTCAAAAAATATTCAAAACAAATAATTGATTCTTCAAATAAAGCTAACAAAATAATCAAATCTCTTTTAAAATTTTCTATAAGTAGTGATTCACAAAATTTATGCGAAGATTTAGTTCCGGTAATCAAAAGAACAATTGAAACTGTTAAACCCACAATGAATAATAAAAATATCCAAATCACCATAGACATACCTTCAGAACTTAAATGTAATAAATTTGATGAAAAAAAGTTGGAAGAGGTCTTCCTAAATCTTCTACTAAACGCAATAAGTGCAATAAAAAATGGTGGAAAGCTAACAATTTCTGCCACATCAAAGGAGGATATACATATTATTAGAATTAAAGATACTGGAAAGGGAATTCCTGAAAAAGACTTAGATCTGATATTCAAACCGTTTTTCACTTCCAAAGAAGATGGAACGGGACTTGGTCTTAGTTTAGTTCGTAAAATTATAGAAAACTATGGCGGTTCAATCAGAGTTGATAGTAAGATAGAAGAAGGAACTGAATTTACTATTGAAATACCAAAAAAATAAAAATAATATTATATTTGTCTTAAAATTGCTGTTGATATACAAATAATTACTTGATATACTCCATTCTATGCTTGAATTCTTAAATCATCATAAACTAGCAATAATAAATATCCTTTTGTTCAATATTTGGCTTTATATCTATAATAAAAAGAAATTACGAGGATTGAATAAATATGGAGTTTTATACTTTCTGAGTTATTTATTCATATTTATATTATGAGACTTTTTTATGATAGTCTCAAATAATAACCCTTCAATTTATTTAATTTTCTGGACCTTTATTCGGATTTACGAAATATATTTTGCAATTTATTTTATTAAAAAACTGACCGAGCTTAAATTCATTCCTTTTATTGGTCTTTTACTTATAGTTTCTGTACTATCGGGTCCCATATTATCAAAAATATATCTTAGTTATCAACCTCTAATAATTTTTGACTTTATAAATTCATTGATTATAGTTATTATTTTTATGATTGTTTTATATTTAGTAATAACTAAAAATTTTTTAAGCAATTACCTCTAAACCGTTTTAATTATTACGGGAATGATATTATTTTTTAGTCTAAGTTTAATTACATCAAATATTTTATCTTTTGGATTTCTAAAATATTGGTCAATAATTATAAATTCAGTTATTATAACTCAAATGTTCTGGGTTGGGAGTGGGATATGGATATTGAAAGTCAAATCTTAATTTTTGTAATAATCTCTGGTATTTTTCTTGTATTATTTATTTCAATAGCCATATTATTCCTGATAAGATTAAAGTCTAAGGATTATTTATTAAAAGAGTCAGGGAAAAAATTAAAAAAGTATTCTAAGAATTTGGAATTGATAGTCGCAGAAAAAACAAAAAATTTAAAGAGTGTAAATGAGCATCTTAGGAATCAAATAGAGGAGCGAGAAAAGCTAGAAAAAAAATTAATAATTTCTGAAAGATTAGCTAGTATTGGAGAATTAGCAGCAGGACTTGCTCATAAAATACGCAACCCTTTAACAATTATTAGCTCTACAGCACAATTTATTGAATCTAATAATTTGAGCACAAATAAAATTAAAAAGTATACAGGAAATATTATTGATTCTGCTAATAAAGCAGATGAAATAATAAAATCTCTACTTAAATTTTCTTCATATAGAATCCAGGAGAATGATTCCTCAGACTTAACACCAATCTTACAAAACATAATAAAAATTATTGAACCAACTACCAGGAATGAAAATATTAAAATCATAACAGATATACCACCAAGTCTATCAGGTCTAAAATTTGATTGCAAAAGATTAGAAGAGGTTTTTTCCAATCTAATATTTAACGCAATTGATGCAATGAAAAACGGTGGTGAACTCAGTATTATGGCAAAAGATTATGAAACAAAAATTACAATAGATATTATTGATACCGGTGTTGGTATCTCTGTAGAGAAAATTAATAAAATTTTTATTCCGTTTTTTTACCTCAAAAAAAGAAGGAACGGGATTGGTTTTAAGTTTAGTTCATAAAATTATTGACGATTATAATGGAGATATTAAAGTTTCAAGTAAAATAAATCAAGGAACCCAATTTACAATAACTTTACCAAAATCAGGTGGAAACAATTATGGATAAAATTTTACTAGTT
This sequence comes from Candidatus Cloacimonadota bacterium, assembly GCA_018334695.1. Classification (GTDB taxonomy): domain Bacteria; phylum Cloacimonadota; class Cloacimonadia; order JGIOTU-2; family JGIOTU-2; genus TCS60. The sequence continues at coordinate 10,908 of JAGXLO010000034.1, read as the reverse complement.
GATGACGAAAGATTAATTTATGATATAATCATACGTTTGTTAGATAACAAAAATTATGAACTTGCCTATGCTAAAAAAGGGGTAGAAGCTCTCACAAAAATCAGGAATGAAAATTTTAATCTTTTAATTTTAGATATTAAGTTACCAGATATTAATGGTATAGAATTACTTAAAAAAATACGAGAGCTAGATGTCAAATCCGAAGTTATAGTAGTAACCGCTTACGGCTATGTAGATAACGCTGTGAAGGCGATGAAGATGGGAGCCTATGATTATATAGAAAAACCTTTTGACAATCAGAAATTATCAATAACTATAGATAAAGCGATCGAATCTTATCATCTAAAAGAAGAAGTAAGTGAACTAAAAAAACAAATTGACGAGACCCTGCATCTAAAAGAAAAAATGGGGGAAAGTAAGCAGATTAAAAGAGTTTTACAACAAATTGATATGGTAGCTAATAAAAACGTTACAGTTTTTTTTGAAGGTGAAACTGGAGCAGGTAAAGATTTAGCCGCAAAGATTTTACATAAAAAAAGCAATAGGAGAGATGGTCCTTTTGTTGCAGTCGATTGCGGAGCAATTCCGGAGACTTTGTTCGAATCAGAATTATTTGGACATGTTAAGGGAGCATTTACTAATGCTACTTCTAATAAAAGTGGTAAATTTGAACAGGCTGATGGAGGTATATTATTTCTTGATGAGATCACCAACTTACCACTAAACCTACAACCCAAATTTCTAAGAGCAATTCAAGAACGTGAAATATATAGACTAGGTAGTTCAAAACCTTGTAAAGTTGATGTTCGAATAGTGGTAGCTACTAATAAGAACATAAAAGAGGAGATTGAGAACAACAATTTCAGGAAAGATTTATTTTTCAGATTACATGAATTCAAGATTTATATACCTAATTTAAAAGAACGCAGAAGCGATATTCCAACAATTGCTAATTATTTTCTTAAAAAAACTAATGCTACATTCAATGAATCAATAAAGGGAATTTCGCCTGAAGCAATGGACAAATTGCTAAAATATCCTTGGCCTGGTAATGTAAGAGAATTACGTAATGTTATAAAAAGAGCAGTTATTCATTGCGACGATGATTTGATCCAACCCCATCACTTAAAATTTATATCTGATGAAGAAGTTATAGAAGATGAGAACTGGAGAGATTCCTTTTTTGAAAAAATTGATTTTTCCAACTCTTCCCTGGAAGATATGTTAAAGCGAGCAGAAGAAATTATCATTGATGAAGCAATAGAAAGAGCAGACGGAACCAAAGTTAAGGCTGCAAAAATGCTCAATATTAGTCGGTGGTCAATCTATAGAAAAACCAGCCCAAAAGATAAAGATTAGTAGCAAACAACTAACAAAGGGTGTCATCATTGCAACTATTTCTTTTTAAATTTAGTATTTCGACATAATAGCCTTTTAAGTATAACCACCTGTATATCAAGCACTTACCTCGTTTTTTATTCTTTACATTTTTTTTTGGCACAAATTTTGTTCTATAAATAAGTAGAAATTATAAAATATAAGGTTTTAAATATGAAAGAAAAAGTTCTTATTGTAGAAGATAACAAGATTTTATGCGATACTCTTGCAAGTATCCTCCAGAAGGAGGGATATTCTGTTGAATGTTCCTATAATGGGAAAAAAGGATTTCAGTTAATTAAAGATAATAGATTTGATGTTCTTGTTGTTGATTATAAATTACCTGATATTAGTGGTTGGGTAATACTCAAAAAATTTCTCAAAAACCGCAAGTATCCTTCAGCAATAATGATAAGTGCTAATGCAGATAATAGTATAAAAGAGTGTGTTACACGAAAAAATGTTCTATTTTTAGACAAACCATTTAACAATAAAGAACTAATTTCAGCTTTAAATAGTATCTCAACTTTTATTAAAGCAGGTTAAAATGTGTTCCACCCTTCAGTCAAAGTAGTCATATAAATACTTCCTTCAGATTGACTACAAAACCCGATACGCCTCCTCGTATCGGGTTTATTTTTTACAACAAGCCGTCTTTTTTTAATAAAGCATCAGGGTCAGGTTCTCTACCCCTAAACTTTTTAAATAATCTTTCGGGATTCTGAGAATTACCTTTGGACAAAATATTGTTTTTAAAGGAATTAGCTGTATCTCTATCGAAAAATCCTTTTTCTTTAAACATTTCAAAAGCATCTGCTTCCAGAACCTCCGCCCATTTATAAGAATAATATCCTGCGGCATAACCACCAGCAAATACATGGGCGAAACTGCATGATCTATTTGTGTCCTTTACTTTAGTAAGTAACCTTGTTTTTTCTAATAACTTATCTTCATACTTCGTTGCATCTTCTATGTCTTTTATATTTTTTGCATGCCAACCCAAATCAAGATAATTAAAAGAAAGCTGACGAATATTAGCCAATCCCTTATTATATTTTTCAACTGCTTTTATTTTATTAACTAATTCTTGGGGGATCTTGTCACCACTCTTATAATGTCTGGCAAATAAATCTAATGTTTCTTTTTGATAGAGCCAATTCTCCATAATTTGAGATGGAAGTTCTACAAAATCCCAATAAACATTTGGACTTGCAAGTGTTGTATAGGTACAACCAGAAAGTAGTGCATGTAGAGCGTGACCAAATTCATGAAAAATTGTTCTAGCTTCATCTAAATTTAATAGACTGGGTGAGTTTTCTGTTGAAGGTGTAAGATTTGCATTTACAGACACCTGCGGAGTTTTTATCTCATTGCCCTGCAATCCCTGAATTCTATAAGTCGTCATCCAGGCTCCGCTTCTTTTAGTCTCGCGTGGAAAAAGATCCATATAAAGAATTCCAATAAAATTTTCTTCTTCATCGAATACTTCATAGGTATTTACAGAGCTATTGTAAACAGGAATTTTATCTGTCTTTTTAAATTTAAGCCCATAAAGCTTTTCTGCAACTTTAAATAAACCTGAAACCACATTTTCAACTTTAAGATAGGGTCTGACTTCTTCTTCATCGAAATTATATTTTTGTTTTTTGACTTTTTCAGAATAGTATGATAAATCCCAGGCTGAGAAATCTTCTATAGAATCATTTTCTTTTGCATATTTCTTTATTTCTGCAAGTTCCTCTTTAGCTTTTGGCAGTGCAACCTGATATATTCTCTCCAAAAATTCGTCAACAGTACTGAGATTTTTTGCCATTCTTCTCTCTAAAATATAATCAGCATGGGTATTATAACCCAACAATTCAGCTCTTTTTTTCCGTAAAGATGCAATCTCTTTTAATATTTCTCTGTTATCATATTTGTCTTTATAAGCTCTGGACTTATACGCTTTAGTGATTTTTTCACGTAATTCCCGGTTTTTTGCATATTTAAGTACAGGTTGAACACTGGGAATTTGTAAAGTTAACATCCAACCATCTTTCTTTCCATTCTTTCTCGCAGTTTCAGCCGCACAAACAATTGCTGATTCGGGTAATCCTTCCAGTTTCTTTTCATCTTTTATATGTAATTTAAATTGGTTGGTAGATGCCAGTAAATTCTGAGAAAATTTTGGACTAAGCTTTGATAATTGTTGATCTATTTCCTTCAATTTCTCTTTTTTATCTTCAGATAAATTAGCTCCGTTTCTGACAAAATTTAAATATATCTCTTCCAAAAGCCTCCGTTGTTCAATATTAAGATCGGCAGAATTTGAATTATTATACACTTTTTTTATTCTTTGGAACAAATCATCATCCAACAGGATACTATTTTTATATGCAGCCAACTTAGGTGATATTTTCTGTGCCAGAGACTTAAATTTATCATCAGATTCTGAATTATAAAGATTAAAATATGTTGTAGCAACTCTATCTAAAAGTTCACCTGATGTTTCATAAGGTAAAATTGTATTTTCAAATGTAGGGCGTTTCTTAAGATTCGTAATCTCTGCAATCTCTTCTTTCCCCTTTTTCATGGCAACTTCAAAAGCAGGGATAAAATGTTCACGTTTAATCTTATCAAATGGTATAGCATCATATTTTGTATTAAAAGGCTTAAAAAAAGGATTTTTCTTATTTTTTTCCATTATAACTCCAAATATTAATTGATTTTGGTTGAATTTGTTCGTTCTTAGTTTCTATGTCAAATTCTTTGCATTTATAAATTTAGCCTAATTATAATGACAATTTCTAGTTATTTTGTATAAATTATGAATAAAAATTCTTACAGAATTCAAGGTTTTTATAAATTGGTGAATAAAATTTTAGCTGGTTATTGCCTCAGCATCCCTAGATAATAAATCAATAGCTATACCCAGAACAAATGAACTAATAATTGTATAAAATGTTAGAAGAATGACAAATTTTAGACTGAAGTAATGAATCATAATAGGTATTAGGGGAATTTTTACAGCACGATTATACAAAAATACAGCCATTAAACCTTTACTCATCCCTTTTTTATGCAATTCTTGTAATAGTGTATACCACAAATATACTGCTCCGTGACTAATTAACCCTGCTACAGCAGCTATCAAAAAACCGGAAATTCCCGATTCTCTACCCAAATATTTTGAAATCTTATTAGGAGATATAAAAAACTTAATAGCAGCAGTAAAACAGAGGACGATAGCTATAATCGGAATAATTTTGTAAAAAATATTTAAACTTATTTTTAGAGCTTTAAGAGCACTATTTGAATCAAGAATAAAAGCAATTATATAACAAACAATTACCGCAGTTAAAAACCAGATACCAGATATTTTTTTCTTCTTTTTCACTTATATAATACTCATAGTAAAAACCACGGCTGCTGAGACAAATATTGACAATAGAAAACTAATAAAATTTCTCTGCAGAGCAAATTTTTTACCAAGAATTGATGCTTCTGCCGGAAATTGTGCTACTCCTACTGTTACCCACGCTATGATAAATGCAGTTACTGCAAATAAACTTGCTTCACTCTCCAGCAACTGCCCTGCTAGCAAGTAACTTGTGATGGGATTTCCAGTAAAAATACTGCCAATACTGGCTCCTAGCAAACCATCTAAAAGTTTGTGACCGGTAAAGAAAGAGGTTATTAATTTTTTGGGAATGAATAAATTAAAAAGACCTATTGTTAAAATTACACCACAAATTACAGGACTTATTCTCAGAAAACCTGTTATAGTTTTTACTAGTATTTGGTAGTATTTTTTTACCATAAAAGAATTTTATTTTTCCTTATTTTTATGGATTTTTAATAAGACTCTCTCAATCTTTTTGGTTGTAACCTGTTTTAAGATAAACTCATAATTTTTATAGATAAACTTTTCATCCTGTTTAGGTATTTTTTTCATATTATAAATTAGAAACCCGGCAAGTGTTTCGTAGTTCCCTTCACCAAGATCAATATCCAGTTCATCCTCCAGTTGTTCAATCTCAACCTCTCCATCTATAAGATAAGAATTGCTATCCAGTTTATAAATATCTTCTACCTTTACATCATATTCATCCTCTATCTCGCCTACTAGCTCTTCTAACAGATCCTCTACAGAAATCAAACCCGCAGTACCACCATACTCGTCCACAACAACTGCGATAGGTGTTTTATGCTCCTGCAAACGGCTAAGTAATTTTGTACATTTCATTATTTCCGGAACAAAATAAGCTTTTCTAATATACTTCTTTACTGGTTCAGACAAATCTTCGGTTTCTAAAAAATCATGAATTACTACAATACCCTGAATATGATCAATATCATCAGTAAAAACAGGAAATCTTGTAAATCCGGCATTTTTTGAAATTTCAATGACTTCCCCTATCGTTTGATCAATATCTACAGCTACAATATTGGTTCTTGGAGTCATTATATTTTTTACAGTCAAGTCTCTGAAATCTAGTACTTCCTCAATGAGCTCATGTTCCTGTTCCTTCACACTTCCGCTTTTTTTGGCTTCATCAACCATATAAGAGATATCCTCAATGCCAAAAGCAACTTCTCCTTTAGTCTCATCAGAATATTTAAATAGTTGAGATAATAAATTATTAATCTTGCCAATTACCCATATAAGGGGTTTAAATAAGATTGAGAAAAACTTTAAAATATAAAATAACTTAAATATAAGTTTCCGGGCTTTATTTCTAAATATTATTTTGGGAAGTACTTCAGCAAAAATTAAGAGAAATCCTGAAAGTATCAAACTTCCTGCCGATTCAGAAATGATACCATAACGTATGATCAGTGCAGTAAAGAGAGAAGATACAACTACAAGCGAGATGTTATTCCCGACCAGGGTAGTTCCCAGAACTAAATCTGGCTTGCGTACAAAATCATAAATCCTTTTAGTTTTACTATCAGATTTGGATTCTTTTCTTAATTGTTTTTTATTAAGAGTAATCAGACCAATTTCAGAGCCACTAAAGAAGAAAGAACCAATAAAAAAGATAGCAATAATTAGTATGCTAATCATTATTCTTCTAGAAATTCTTTTTGAACTTCTAGATGTAGTTTGTCAATAATTTCATCAATTTCCCCATTTAGAATCGCTTCCAATTCATGTGTTGTGTAATTAATTCTATGGTCAGTAACTCGGGATTGAGGAAAATTATAGGTCCTAATTTTAGCACTTCTATCGCCGGAACCTACCATACTTTTTCTTTGTTGCTCACGAGATTTTTTTTGTTCCTGAAGCTTATTATCCAAAAGACGAGATCTAAGAACTTTTAAAGCTTTTTTTTTATTTTTGTGTTGCGATTTTTCATCCTGGCATGTAACAATTGTATCTGTAGGAATATGAGTAATACGAACAGCCGAATCTGTAGTGTTAACGCTTTGACCACCCGGACCAGAAGAGCGATATACATCAACCTTGAGGTCATTAGGATCTATTTTAAAATCAACTTCTTCTGCTTCCGGCAAAACTACCACAGAAGTGGCAGAAGTGTGAATTCTCCCTGAGGATTCTGTTTTTGGAACCCTTTGAACTCTATGCACACCACTTTCGTATTTAAGAGTACCATAGGTATCTTTACCCTGAATCTCAAAAGAAATTTCTTTAAATCCCCCTACCCCGGTTGGATTGGAATTCATAATCTCATATTTCCAGCCTTTTTTTTCAATATAACTCCTGTACATACGGAACAGATCTGCTACAAACAAAGTACTCTCATCTCCTCCGGTTCCAGCCCTTATTTCCATTATGGCGTTCTTTTTATCATTTTTGTCTTTAGGAATCAATAAAAATTTAACTTTAGCAAGGAGTTTCTCTTTTTTCTTCCTCAGATTTTCGATCTCCTCATCAAATAAAGAGATCATTTCCTCATCATTTTCTTCTTCTTTTGCTTTAATATTTTCTTGCAGCTCTTGCCTGGTTTCTTCCAGTTTATCATAGCAATCAATTATCTCTGATAGCTCATTAAAGCGGATAGAATATTCTTTGTATTTATTTTGTTGAGCAATAATATTAGGATCAGCCATTTTCTTTTCTAATTCGGCTTTTTCGTCTCGTATTTTTTTTATCTTATTTGCTATACTCATTTTGTCCTACAAATTTTACATTTTTTAGTTCAATGTCTTGATCTAAGGCAGATCTCAAAGCACAAATTGCAACTTCCAATTGCTTTTCATCCGGCTCTTTAGTAGTTATATACTGCAAAGCAAGACCAGGTGCGGTAAATATTTTTACAAAAATATTATCTATGTTTTTACCACTAAACTTTAAAATCTCATAGGAAATTCCTGAAATCAATGGTAGAAATAGAAGATGCAAACCGATTCTGATTAATAGAGGTGGGACAAACCCAAAAAGCAGTGAGAGCAAGCCATCAAAAACCGAAAAAACAATAATTGCGATGATGAGAACAATAAAAATAAAGCTGGTTCCACATCTAGGATGATGTGTAGTAAATGATTTTGCATATTCAATATTAAAATTGGGATTTTTTTCATAAGCGAAAACCGACTTATGCTCAGCACCATGGAATTCAAACAGACGTCTGATATCTTTTAAAAGGCTAATAGAAAGAACATAGGCTACAAAGAAAACTATTCTAATAATTCCTGTAAAAGCATTAAAAACAAAACTGGTTTTTTCAATATTAGCCCAATAGGCGATTCTATAAGGTAAAAATGCAAAGAACAAAAAAGCCAATCCAAAAGCAAAAATGTAAGATAGAACCTGATATAGTTTGTCAAACTTGGATTCCTTCTTGCCTTCATCGTTTTCTTCTTCATCTTTTATGGCTTCTTCAGCTGAAAAATTAAGCGATTTAAACCCAATCGTGAGCATCTCTATTAAAGATACAAAACCTCTAATTATGGGTAAACCAAAATTTTTATGCGTCTTGGTTTTTGAAATAAAAGGTTCTCTTTTTATTAGTATAGTATCATCTTTCTTTCTAACAGCTGTAGAAATAGCCTTAGGCCCTCGCATCATTACGCCTTCTATTACAGCTTGCCCACCTACCTGAATTTTTGGTTTTTCTTTCATATAAAATATATAGTAGTAATGTTATCCTTAGATCAGGATATTTTATTCCCTCAGTTTTAGAACTTATTTAATTTTCTTTATCTTTATTAAATTTTTCGTATTTTCTCTTAAATTTCTCAATACGTCCGCCGCTATCCACTAATTTTTTCTTACCTGTATAAAATGGATGGCATTCCGAACATATCTCAACATTTATTTCTTTGATCGTAGAGCGTGTTTCAAATGTGTTTCCACATGCACATGTAACTTTACATTTTTGATATTTGGGATGTATATTTTCTTTCATTTTTTCTCCAATTTCATATCTTTTTAGCGGTACAAAATCTATAATCCGCATATTTAGTGTCAATTTTTCTGGAAAATTGAGTCAGAAAAGTGGGATACAGGCGATAAGCAAACGAAAATAAAATTTTTCTTTATACTGTTTGACAAAATACATGATCTTTTACAAATTATCTAATAAGAACAGAAAAATTTAAGAGGTGAATATTTATAATACTGAAAAAAAACCTGAAAAGGTAATTTTGGTTGGTTTACAGACAAACCAAAAAAGCAAATACGATGTTGAAGAATCTTTAGAAGAATTGACTCAATTATCTAAGACATTGAATCTGGATGTTGAAAGCTCGGTAATGCAAAGAAAAAACAAACCGCATTCAGCATACTTTATTGGTCCGGGTAAAGCCAAAACTATAGCCAAGAAGGCAAAAAATAACGGTGTAAAAACATTAATTTTTGATGATGAACTAACCCCCTCACAGGAAAGAAATCTTACTAAAAAGACAAATCTTAAAATCATAACCCGCACTCAACTCATATTAGATATTTTTGCCTGTCACGCGAATGCAAAATCCAGTTCTCTGCAGATTGAACTTGCTCAGCTGCAATACGATCTATCGAGATTAAAAGGTCAGTGGACACACCTTTCCAGAATGGAAGGAGCTATGGGGGCTAGAGGTCCCGGTGAGAAGCAGCTGGAAATGGATAGAAGACAGGTAAGAGATAGAATATCTCTTTTAAAAAGTAAATTGGATAATATTGAACAATCCACCAAAGTCAAACGCAAAAAGCGTAATAATTTTTTTTCAGTTAGCTTGGTTGGTTACACAAATGCTGGCAAAACTTCCTTATTAAATCAATTAACCAGTTCTACAAAATACGTTGCAGATGAACTTTTTGCTACTCTGGAAACAACCTCACGCAAAAAGACACTTTCCACTAATGATACTATCATTCTTTCTGATACTATCGGCTTTATTCGCAAATTACCTCCTACACTTATTTCTTCATTCCACGCTACTCTTCTGGAAGTAATAAATGCAGATCTTCTGTTGCATGTAATTGACATTACGCACCCAAAAATTTACGAATATTTACAAACTGTTTTCTTAACACTGGAGCAAATAGAGGCAGATGATATACAGATGTTAATGATTTTTAATAAGATTGATCTATTGCCTCGTAAAAAATATTTATTTTTAAAGAAAAAATTGCGTCTGGATTATCCTAATTCTGTATTTGTATCTGCTAAGACAGGTAAGAATACGGAAGAGATTGAGAAATACATCAAAGAGATACTTTTATCAAAGAAAAATATTATAGATTTTAAGATTCCCATAGGAGATCAAAAATTTATTTCTTTTCTTTATGATAATGGTGAAATTATCAAAAAACGATATAATAATAAGTTTACGCATTTAAAGGTACGTCTTCCAAAAAGTCTATACAAAAAACGATTTGATACTATTCGAAAATATCAGATAAAAACTAAACAGTTGCAGTCAAAAGAGAAGGTATTGCATCAATAAAAAAATCCACACAGGTCTAATTGTGTGGATTAAATATTTTTTTAAATTTTGTTAATTTAATCTGAGGATAGGCGTAAAGGCATAAGAAGGAATAATCTATCTTCTTCAATTTTTCCTTCTTCATCAATTCTATAAAAAAGAGCCGGATCCAGGCTATTTTCGAACTTAATTAGAACTTTTTCCGTATCGATCAACTGTAAAATCTCTGTAAGATATTTATAATTAAATCCAACTTTAAAATTATCAATTTTACCTTCAAAGTCCAATATTTCTTCTGCTTGTCCGGTTTCAATATCTTCGCAATGTATAACGAGTTTTCCTTCAGAAAAAATCAATTTTACTTTTAATGTATCTTCTGAAGCAAGTAAAGAAATACGTTGCACAGCTTTTTTGAAATCCTGAGGATTCATTTTGACAAATTTGGAATTATCATAAGGTATCACTGCATCATAATCAGGATAATTAGCTTCAATTAATCGTGAAAATATTTTATAGGAATCGTATTTGAAACTAATTACATTTTCTTCTGGCAGGATATCCAATTTTTCTCCATTATCACCAATGATTCTTCGAACAAGGTTCAAGCCCTTTATGGGAATGATCATCTTATTCTTTTCTACATTGAGGGAGAGATCAGTTTTGAATTTTCCCTTCCTC
>JAGXLO010000033.1 GCA_018334695.1 Candidatus Cloacimonadota bacterium | reverse complement strand
TTTCTTCTTTTTTGCTGCCGGGAAAAGAATATTATTAAGGATCAAGCGATAACCAGGGGAATTTTTATAGAGTTCTAACCTGGTAGGGGGATCTCCAATTTTATGCTGATAATCTTCGGGATCATGACCTCCCAGAAAGGTAAAAGTGCCTCTGCCAATATTGCCATGAATATATTTGACTTCCTCAGCTCCTTCTACTTCACCTAGGATTATTACACTTTCCTTGAGAAACTTCTTTTTATATGAGGTGGTCTGACCCAGAAATCCATTGACAACATTTACATGGCATTGAGTAAGCATAGTTGGAACAGGATCATATTTTGCCGAGAATTCAAATAAAGTAAAATAATCAGCCTCGGGGCCTCTTATCTGTGCATAATTACTGGCATCAATACTTGAAAATTCGTACTCAAATGGATTTTTTACCAGAGAAAAATCTTTGAATGCAAATGTGCGTTCAAAATCAAGTTTCTCTTCTGCCTTGGGATCCATTGGGTCGCCATCAAAAGGAGATTTGCAGATATCAACGCCATGGGCTGCTAGAGCAATATCATAGGTATCTGTAGCTGCGCACATAGCAAAGATAAATCCACCATTTCTTACATACTCTGCAATCATTTCGGTTACTGCATGTTTTAGTTGCCAGACCTTCTCAAATCCCAGTTGATTTGCAAGATTCTCTTCAAAATGTTTTATTGCCTGATACCACTGTGTATTTCTAAAGGCAGCATAAAATTTTCCATATTGACCTGTAAAATCTTCGTGATGCAGATGGAGCCAATCATATTTCTCAAGCTTCCCACTTAGAACCTCTCTGTCATATACTTTATCATAAGGGATGTCTGCATAAGTTAAAGCCAGTGTTACTGCATCGTCCCATGGTTCACCGGCAAATCCTTTGGTTTTGTCTGACATTTTCTCCGGTAGTGTATAAATGGCAATTTCCGGTGCTTTTTCCAGATAAACTATATCCATGTTGGCGTTTTCAATTTTCTGATTGATTTGTATTACCTCTTGGGGTGATACCTCTTTGTAATAAACCCCTCTGATTTTGCATAATTCTTTGATTTGAGGGCTATTTGGAATTAAAAATGAACCTCCGCGATAATTCAAAAGCCATTTACAATTAAGACCGTTCTCCAAGGCTTTGTAGGTTATACCATAAGCTTTTAAATGATCGGTCTGTGCCATGTCCATGGGTATTAATATTTCTGCTCCCAAATGAGCACTAAAAAAAACTAATCCCAAAATTAGTATTAATAAAATTTTTTTATTCATATTTACCTTTTCTATATAAATTCTGATAAAATCGAATTTGAAATGAACAACGCTTTACTTGTAAATTTTAATCTCTCATCTTCAATTGTTAAATAATTATTTTTTAGAAATTTATTAATTTGCTCACCAAATTTATCTAACAAATCTATTCCGAACTCAGCATGAAATTTTGGCAGAGAAATGCCTTTGTTCAGCCTTAATCCTAACATAATTTTATCAACCATGAATTCTTGGGTAGAAATTTTTCTTTTCTTATCTATTCCATTGTTTGTTTCTTTCAACTTATTCAGATATGATTTTATATCAGACTTATTTCTAATTCTTTGCATCTTATAAAATGAGTGAGCCGCAGCCCCCAGACCAACATATTCACCACCCTCCCAGATATGAGTATTATGTCTGGAGTAATATGATTTTTTGCCAAAGTTCGAGATCTCATATTGTTCATAATCTTTTTTTTGGAGTTCAGATATCATTTTGTAATACATTTTTCTTTCTAGCTCTTCATCGGGAAAATTGTACTTGGCTTTGTTTTCTGCTAAGAATGTTTCTTTTTCTAATTTCAAGCAATACGAGGAAATATGTTTAGGGGACAATTTTATAGCTTTCTGCAATGAATTAAGCCAGGATTTCATGGTTTGTCCCGGAATACCATACATTAAATCCAGAGAAATGTTATTGCAACAGATTTCCTTGATTTTGTTAGCAGCAATACCGATCTCAGTACTCGAATGCAATCTCCCTAATTTGCTAAGTTCTCCATCATTAAAAGATTGAGCTCCCATACTTATACGGTTAACTCCGGTTATTCTCCAGTTTTCTGCTTTGCTTTCTGAAACGTGAATAGGGTTGGCTTCAAGAGTAAATTCTATTTCCTTATCAAGATAAAATTTTTCGCGAATTAGATTTATTGTACTTACCAATTCATGAAAGGGAATTAAAGAGGGTGATCCTCCTCCTAAGTAGATTGTAATAACCTTGTAATCATTTTTGTAGGGAAAATTAATTATTTCCTGACGTAACCCTGAACAATACTTATGAACGAGATCAGCATCGTAGGGGATAGAATAAAAATTACAATAATTGCATTTTTTTGTACAGAAGGGAAAATGCAGATAGAGTGCTAGCTTTTTTTGCACTGACAATTATTTATTCTATCTTTAATATCCTGTTCCAGCGGATTTTATTACTGTTACCGTCCCAGGACATATAAAGAATAATTGGAATTCCTTGAATCATATCTCTGTCAAGAAAGCCCCAATAGCGGGAATCACTACTATTGTCCCTATTATCACCCATAACAAAATATTTATTATCGGGCACTACCACTGGTCCATAATTATCTCTACTTCCCATGAATTTGGAGCCCAGATACAGGTGGCCTTCATCTCGCGGAATTATTCGGTAATCCACATGCTGGACATAGTCCTCGTCGATATAGTCACCGTTTAGGTAAACATTTTTATCTATAATTTGCAATGTATCACCCGGCATACCGATTATTCTTTTGATATAATCACGTCTTTTGTAGTATTTTGGCAGAAAATTTTTCTTGTCCCAGTAAATTGGTCGTATAATTTTAGCGTAGCGATCACGTGGTTGAGGATGATAAGGGTCACCGGGGTATTTAAATATTATTGATTCAAATCTTTTGGGTTCACGGAAATGAAATATGTACTTATTAGCAATAAGAAAATCCCCGGGAAGAAAGGTGGGTTTCATAGAACCTGAGGGGATCATAAAAGTTTGTATAACAAAAGTTCTGATAATTATAGCAGCAATACCGGCAAAGATTATTGCTTCAATCCATTCTCGAATTACGGATTTCTTCTTTTCGGGCTTTTCCTGCTTAGATTTTTTCTTATTAAAAAGGGACATTAACACTCCAATTTTTTTATTTATTATCTTCTAAATCTCTACAAATTGTTTCTACTTCACGAAAATTAACTTTTCCTGTGCCCATCATGGGGATGTCTTCAATTACATGAAATGCTTTGGGGACTGCTATCTTAGGTAATCTTTTGCGTAGTTTTTTTAGGATTTTTTTCTTGTCTATCTTAGTAGTGGTCACCGCTGCTACTATATCTGCCCCCTTAGTAGGATTGGGAACGTCTACAACACAACAAACTGCGCCATTAGGAAGTAATTTTTCTAGTTCTGATTCTACTCTTACAAGTGAAACCATTTCGCCTCCTACTTTCACGAATCTCCGTAATCTTCCTTTATGCCACAGAAAGCCGTCTTCGTCAATCAGTCCCATATCTCCTGTATCATACCAACCATTATTTATATGCAGACTTGTTTCCTCGATATCGCCGTAGTATCCCTTCATAACCAGGTCACCTTTTACCATTATTTTTCCCTGTTTATTTGGGGGTAAGGTTTTTCCTGTTTTTAGTTCTTGTATTTTTACCTGTACACCATCCAGAGGTGGACCAATGCTACCGGGTTTATTTTTGTCAGGAGGATTTGCAGAAATAACAGGGCTGGTTTCCGTAGTACCATAACCTTCGTATATTTCCACATCGTGTTCATTGCGATAGCCGTTTCTTACTATATCATGTAATTTATCTGCTCCTGTAACAGCGATGCGCACAGTTTCGAAATCTCCCGCTTCGGATTTCTTTAAATAACCATAGAAGAAAGAGGGAGTACCGATCATTATGGTCACTTTTCTGTTACGGATCAACTTACAGGCTTCTCTAAATTTGAGGGGATTGGGTTGGGTTATAATTGTGTTTGCTCCCAGAAGAGGTATCCAGAGAGTGGTAGTAAGTCCAAAAACGTGGAAGAATGGTAAGTTGCTTAGAAAAACATCTTTGGGGGTAAAGTGAAATCTGTTTGGTACTGTTTCGATATTGTGCATTATATTCTTATGTGTAAGCTCTACAGCTTTAGGATCTTTTTCGCTACCGCTGGTGAACAATATAACACAACTTTCGTCTTCGTTGCCAGTATGAACAAAATTTTTCAGTAAAAATGTGGGTAATTTTGATTTGACAGCAGAAAATAATTTATGTTTTAAGTTAATTTTTTCAAATATATCTTCAATATAAACCATTCCTTCTACAAATTCTGCTTCTAATTTTTCCAGCAATTTTTTACTTGTAATGATATTTTTGAAGCTACATTTTTCCTGAGCATAGCGACAGTTTTCACTAGCTCCTGTAGAATAATTTATCATGACCGGTACTTTACCAGCCATCAAAGTTGCCAGAATAGAAGCAGCTGAAGCTATGGAGTTTGGTATCATAATACCTAGATGTTCCCCTTTGTATTTAGAAAATTTTTTAGATAGCATCAATGATGCTATAAGAAGTTTGCCGTAAGTTATTTCTTTATCCATAGCTGAATCATAGATAGCTATTTTGCTTGAGTAATCTTTGGCTGTTTTTATAAATTTTTCCTGTAGCTGCATAATAATTCCTTGCAATAATTTTTTCTAAAAATTTAATTCCCTTACTATTTCGTCAATCTTTTTGGATTGTGTTTTTTTATTAATTCCCATAAAACTTGATTTATTATGATGGATTATATGTTTTAACACCAATTAAAATAATAGGAAATCAATAGATGTTTCGTACAAAAAAGCCTAAGTTTAGAAAGAGCAAAAGGGAAAAAGTTCCCACCATAATCTGGGTATTGATGTTTCTGGGTGCAATTTTTGGTTTATTTTTGACCAGACATTGCAGCAAGCAGCTGGATGAGTATCTCATTGTTGAAAATATAGAGTTGGAGCAGCAGGCAAAATCGTTTGCTCGAGTTTCCTTTGAGGTTAGAAACAGAGCATCATTTAAAATAAAGCGCAGAGTAATAGTTAGACTTTATCAGGGGAATCTGCAATTGGGTTCCAAAATGATTATGGCAAGGGTAAGGGGCAAAAAAACAGCGGGATATTTTGTCACAATAAATTTTGTAAAACCATTATACGAGGGCGAAAAAATCGACGAGATATCAGTGAGATTTTATGGGATATAAAATTATCAATGTATGTTTTATGTTAAAATGATTTAAATTGAAAAAGGAATTTGTTTATCTATTTAATACTGATTTAATTTTTTCTTGACAGATTAATTATATGTTTTCACAATTCTAAAAATAAAAATAAAGTGGAAGAAAAAATGTAATGTTATCTGACTTTTCTAGCATTTAAAAAAAGTCTATATTGCATAAAATACTTAGTTAATAGTTTTAAATGATGGTATTTATCAAGAAGAATGGGAGGTAAACAATGAAAACTAGGGTGTTTATATTGTTTTTGATTTTATTTTTTATTGTTACCATTCAACTAACAGCAGTTTACCATAAAGTCTCAGAAAAGAATTTATATTATTTTACAAGCTTTATTGCTAAAAAAGATAATACTCTTTTGATCGGAACAGATGAAAGTTCGTATGATCCCCTCTTTGTAATAAATGTCGAAGATATTATGAATCCCCAAATTATTGGAGAATATGGTGGTTTCCAGAACCCTAAAGAAATTTGTATTATTGATACATTTATCTATATTTCAGATGATTCCGGAAACTTGAAAATTGGCAATATTAGTAATCCTGATAATATCATATTTACAGAAAAGAACTTTGATCTTGCAATTAATTCCCTCAAACCAGAAGAACCTTACATCTATTTGGGTTCAGAACAAGGTTTTTTTGTTTTAGATACATCATCTCCTCAAGATCCAGTAGTTATAGATAGCTTAGATACTCCTGAAATTGCAGATTTAACTTTAAATAATAATACTGTTTATGCTCTTACTGAGAATGGGGTATATATGATAGATATTTCTATACCTCAAGAAATAAGTTTGGAGAGTGTGTTTGTAGAAGATTTTTCTGACCCCATTTCCATTGCTTACCTTGATGATCATATTTATATACTTGGAGATTGGTGCCATTTTTACAGTTATGATATCTCAAATATACAACAACCAACACTTGTTGCAGATAGATACAGTCCAGGAAAACCTCAGAATTTATTTGTTAAGGATTCACTTTTATTTGCTTCTGATCCTTTATATGGTGTAGGAATCTATGATAATTCAAATCCAAGTGAAATTACTTTAGTAAATAATTATGTAACTCCCAGAGAAGCCATTGATTGTTGTATGAATAAAGATTATTTGTTCATTGCTGATTGGAGTTATGGATTAGAGATAGTCGAACGGAATGATAGCCCTAATCCGCATTTGATTCAAAACTGTTTTAGAGATGATTTGATTATGTTGGATTACCTAGATTGGACAAATTGTATTTATTTTACCGATAATTATAAAGGATTTGGTTTATTCGAAAAAAGTGACCCCCAGGCAATGCCTGTTTTTCCTTTTGATAGTACTGCCGTAGGTTCTCTTAGTTGTTACGGCAACTATGTTTATGTAAGTTATTCTGGTGGTATACTAATATACGATTGCGAAGACCCTCTTGAGCCTGTATTAGTTAATGATTATCCCCATGGAATTAATTACATGAAAGTACAACCTCCATATGCATATGGTACCAGTATTGATCGACTCAAAATCTATAGTCTTGATGACCCAACCACCCCTAACTATTTAGGTAATATCCCAATAAATGGTCTTTGGGACTATGATTATGATGTATCCGATTCTGTAATCTGTATGTATGGTTATGATTCAGTGCATCCATATACCTATGGATTATATTTCTATAATACTTATCAAAGTGGTACTCCTGCTGAACTTGCTCTGTTAGAACTGGATCATGCTATATTTGAAATAAAAATTTTTGGATCTATAGTATTAGCAGCTTATTATAATGAGTCGTGGTATGGTTCTAGTACAGGTTTTTATGTTATCAATATTGATAATCCAACTAATCCGACGATATTGGATAACATAACAGTACATTTAGATAATACAAAATTATTTTATACAGGTTTTGGTTCGATTCGTTTTGCCAAAAAAAATAATACTTTGGTGGTTGCGGATAATTCCAATAATCGAATTATTACTTATGATTGTAATGACTTTTCTAACTTAGAAATAGTGGACGAGTTTTGGTGGAATCATAAAACAACAAATATGAATTTTTCCGGGAATGAACTTATTACTTGTAATTTTGGCAATGGAATCACTGTAATGGATTGGTCAGATATGCTTGCGGTGGATGAACCTCCAATACTCGAGGAGAGTTCTTGCCTTAATGTTTTTCCTAATCCTACTAGCTCTTTAACTCATATTAGCTTTAATGTAAACCATCAAAGTGAGATAAAACTAGGATTATATAATGTAAAAGGGCAAAAAATTATATCTATTATTAATGAGGTTTATAATAGAGGAAAATATACTATTGAATGGAATGTAAATTCAATTTCTGATAACAATATTTCGCAGGGAATCTATTTTTTGGGGTTGGAACAGGGTGGTGTAATACAAGATGTAGAAAAAGTTATTATTTTTTGAATAATTATTATCTTTTTCCTTTATAAGTTATATGTTTTAATTTATCCAGAAAGTTATAAAATACCGGCGTCAGAAATAGAGTAAACAGGGTTGAAGTCGTCAATCCACCGACAGTTGCAAAAGCCAGAGTTCGCCAGATGGATTCACTGCTACTTTCCTGTGTATAAAGAATAAATGGCATCAGACCAAAAATAGTGGTCATGCTTGTAATGAGAATGGGTTTTGCCCGTTCTTTTGCTGCCTGTATGATTATCTTGTTGATATTGGAGTTATTATTCTCCCCTCTAATCTGATTAATTCTGTTCACCAAAATTATGGAATTATTTACTACGATACCGCAGAGAAGTAATGTGCCAATAAAGGCAGAAGAATCAAACGTAATATCGAAAATAGCAAAAGCAAAGCTAACTCCCACAAAAGCCAGCGGAATACTCATCATAATTATGAAAGGCTGCAAATAAGATTCGAAAAGCATCGCGAGAATAATAAAAACTAATACTATTGTAAGGCCTAAAATAAAAAATAATTGTTTTTGATTTTCTATCAGTTTATTAAAACCAGAAAAGTCTGTATCTTCTTCCACAAATTTATAACCTGCCGGCAATTTTGTGTTTTTTTCAACAGCTTCTCGAAAATCCTGATGCATTTTGTATGAGCCACGATATTCATATTCTATTCGAGATAAGTATTGCTGATTTTTTCTGGTTATACGATAAGGTGAATCTTCTAATTCTATATCGGCTATCGCAGATAATTTTACTTTTTTATTGCCGATTTTTATTAAATAATTTTTTAATTCATTTAAATCTATATTCTGCTTAGGTTGTATTTTTATGTCGTATTCATCTTCGGGAGATATTATTTTTCCTGCAATATTTTTGTTAAAAAAGTAATACAATTGCATATTAATCTGAAAGGGCTTGATTTTAAATCTCTCTATTTCATTTTTTTTAATATTAATGCAAACCTGTTTAACATTACGCCCGTATCGACTGTTTACTCTAACTTTTTGAATTCTGGGATTTTTTTCCATATAATCTGCCAGTCGTCTTGTTAATTCGTTTAGTTTATAGTAATTATATCCTGCTAATTCAAAAGTTTTATAATATATATAGGAGCCACCTCCGGAAAAAACCGGACCTAAACCAAAAATTCTTACGTCGATACCACCATAATATTTGCTTTGAGCAATTAGTTTTTCTCTTAAGACAAAAGGGTAAGCAGTTTGTAATACTTTCTCAGGAAAATAAATTTTGATTGAAGCAGGACCCATTTTACTAACATCTGAATAAAAATAATCAATTTTTTCTGCTGGCGCTTCTTTGATCACATCCTCAAATTTTTTTGTGATCTTATCTATGGTCTCAAATTTTACATTAGGTTTTGAAAGAATATAGATGTTGACGTTATCCGGAAAATTGAATCTGAAAAAAGCCCCTTTATCCACATCTTTTATAAAAACATTGGCAGCATAAATAAATATCGCAATTGCTAGAATTAGTGGGATTGCGCGGTGTCTTAGAAAAAATTTTAGTACACTTCCGTATATATGATAAAAAAAATTTCTTTTTGAGGACTTTTTTTCTGTGATATCTAAGTGTTGTCGCTTCATCAGAGCTATGGGAATAAAAGTAAAGGAGACAAGAATCGATGCTACAAGGGCTACTCCTACAGTTATAGCAAAAGGGATCATAAAGCGGCGAATTTCTTGCTGCAAATATATGAAGGGGAAGAAAACGCAAATATTTGTTAGGGTTGCTGCAATGATTGCCCAGCGTATTTCCTTAAAAGATTTTTTCATAGCAGCTACAAAATTTTGTCCCCGCTCCTGATAATGATGAATATTGGAATAGACCACTATGGCGTTATCAACTAACATACCAAAAGCCAGTGCCATTCCTGTAAGCGAAAAATAATTAAGGCTTTCGCCTAAGATATATAAAGCATTTATGGTTATCAATACTTCAAAAAATATTGTTGCAATTACCGTAAGTGTTGGTCGCCATTTATGAAAGAAGAGAAGTAGAACAAAGCATATTATCAGAACAACAAAAATGATTCTGTTCAAAAGATTATAAATGTTTTCTTTTATATCCTCGGATGTATCTTTAAGAATCTGATATTTAAGATTTGCAAAATCAGAACTTTCGAAAACTGTGCTCATCTTAGCTTTTACTTTATTGGTTAAAGAGATAACATTGCTTCCCGGTTCCCTGTAGATCTGAAATTTAATGACCTCATTTCCGTTTAATCTAAATGTGCGATAATCTTCCTCCTCGATTGCCCACCTGATTTTTGCTAATTTATTTAACCTAAAATTTCTTCCGTCATTTGTTGAAATATTCAATCTTTTTAAATCATCAAGGTTTGAAAAATCGGTTTTTACTAATAATAAATAATTCTTTTTGTTTTTTTCTATATTTCCAACTGAATAAATTTCGTGATATTTGCGAATAGAAGGCAGGAGATCATAGAATAAGGATATATTCAATCTTTTAATTAATTTTTCATCAAATTCTACTCGTACTTCCTTTTTTTCCACACCAATTAATTTTACCCCCGAGACTCCATCTACACTTTCGACTTTTGGTTTTAGTTCTTCTTTTACTAAACTGGTAATCCTGGATTTACCCAGTACATCGCTAAAAATTCCGAATGAAATGAATTCTTCTTCAATATCAATATCTTCCGGAGCATAGGGTACAATAATGGGGTAAGTAGCTTCTTCGGGAAGTTTATCGTGGGTTTGATACAAAACTTCGTTAACTCTAAGATAGGCATAGTCCATTTTAGTTTCTGGCGTAAACTCCAGGACTATACTGCTAAAATTTTCATAAGAATATGATTCAATATTATCTACCCCTTTAATCGGTGCCAGTTCTCTTTCCAGTGCAGAAGTAAGGAAGAGTTCAATATTTTCGGGAGACGCAGACCACATTGTTCTTACATATATTTTGGGAAATGAAGCTTCGGGTATTTTTTCCAAAGGGATGTTTTGCAAAGCAATTATTCCGGTCAGGAAAATTATGGCGTAAATAAGTAAAATTCCCTTTCTGTGCTTAGGAATAAATTCCGCTAAATTAATAATTTCTCCTATTAGGAATAATAAGTATGATGTAGATTTTAATTTTGCTTTTTTGCTTTTTCAAAAATGACATAAATTATTGGTATAACGAACAATGTTAACAAGGTTGAAAAAATCAAACCACTTATTACCGTTACTGCCAGGGGTTGGGCAAGCTGAGCGCCGGTTCCCCAATTAAGAGCAAGAGGAATTAGCCCAAAAATTGTAGTTAAGGAGGTCATGATTATGGGTCGAAATCTCCTTTCGCCTGCTTCTAGTACAGCTGTAATTAGTGGTTTTCCGGATTTACGAATTCTTATAATAGTGTCGATTTTTACGATGCTATCGTTAACCACTATGCCCACAAGCACTACTAATCCTATTAGGGACATAATATTAATACTGATACCTGTAATTAGCAAGCCATAAATTACACCAATAATAGAAAGTGGAATTGTGAGAATGATTACAAAAGGTAGATAAAAGGATTCAAACTGAATTCCAAGTATCATATAAACTAAAATTATAGCGATGATGAAGGCAAAGATTAATCCTCCGAAATTTTCCTTTATTCTCTTGTTCTCACCACTCAATTCATATTTGAAGTCCATTTTTTTTGATAAGGGCAATAGCATACTTTTAATATTTGTTAGAGTTTCCTGGTAATCAGCTTCTGATTTTAATTTTGCAAATATAGTTGCGCTCCGCATTTGATCCTGGTGAATAATCTCCTCTGGTGTGAATTGTTTTTCTAAATCAACCAGGCTTCTTATGCTATATAAATGGTTATTTAGTAAGATTTTCTTTGATAAAAAATGATTAATGTCTAAATTTCTGTTCTCTTCTGTTTTTTCAAAATTTCTAAACACAATATCTGTAATATCGTTACCCCGTACCAGTTCATCAATTTTATCTCCAGAGCTAACTTTTTGAAGCTTTTGCATAACTTCATCTTTAGTCAGGTTATGAGTTTTTAGTATGCTTTCGTTTAAATTGATGATATAAGTTGGTTTAGTAATATAGAGATTACTTTTGATTTCAGAGAGCTTTCCAAGAGCATGTAATTTATTTTTAAGGAGTTCTTCATTTGCGATGAGATTGTCGAAATTATTTTGGTAAATATTTATTTCAAAAGGATAATCCCCAAAAGAGAAAATATCTTCATAAACATTTCCTCCGGAAACCACTGAGATTCCGAGATCTCCTTCTTTTTGCTCCTCAATTCCTAACAAATAGTTGATGTCGTTTTTTAGCTCTGTTTTGAATTTATCCATATTCTTTATCTTCTCGGAATTTAGTTCCAGGACTAAATACCCTTTGTGTTCAGCATTTTTCTTATAGGATATAAGTCCCAGATCACTGTATTCTTCTCCAACAAAAGCTTGTAATGTTTTTATTTCAGGTATGTTTTTTAGATACTCCTCAATTCTTTTAATTTTTTCAGATGTAGTTTTTATGGGAGTACCGGACTTTTGATTGACTATAATATTCAACTTGTCTGGTTTTAATCTGGGTATAAAACGCCTTGGCAAATAGGGAACTAAAAAGAGGCTAATTAAAAAAAATATAATAGTAATAACAATTGTCAGTTCACGCTTATGTAACAAATTTTGTAAGGTTTTTTCATATCTGATTTTCACCTTAGACCAGAATTTCTCATTCCATTCACCCAGAGGTTTAATAATTTTGTTAATCCCTTGAATAAAAAAGATAAGGGTGTTTTTAAAAAGGTAGTTAAGAAATAATAAACAATATTTAAGCATCAATTTAATAATTTCTTTTAATTGAACAAGTAGCCAGAACAAAAGCAATAAGGGTATTAATAATTTTTTGAAAACTAATAATGTTTTTCCTGCCAGGGTTTGATTCTGAAAGGATTTTTTAGTTTGGGAATGTTTTAATATGTTTATCAAAGGAATTTTGTTTTTATGAGGAGTAGTGAATCTTTGTTTCGAGAATTTTCTGCTAAAAATACAGGGAATGATTGTAATTGACATTACCAGAGATGCCAGAAGGGCATAGGTGATTGTAATTGCTTGCTGTTTGAAAAATATGGAACTGATGCCCCTGAGATATAGAATCGGAAAAAATACGGCTATGGTTGTAAAGGTTCCGGCAGTGATAGAGAGTAGAACTTCGTTAGTACCACTTACACAGGCTTGTTTGAGCTCAGTACCCTTTTCTTGATAATGCACAATGTTTTCCAGAACTATGATGGAGTTGTCCACCAGCAGTCCAATTCCTATAGCCAGTCCTCCCATTGATAAAATATTTAACGAAATTCCGGAGAAGTAGAGCAGAATAAAAGTGGTAATAATCGAGAAGGGCATAGAAAATGAGATGGTGATAGGGGATTTGATATTTTTTAGGAAGATCATTAGAACGAAGAAAGCAAGAACTCCGCCAATCAAGATTGCCTGAATTACTGAATAAATAGATTTTAGAACTAATTGTGAATCATCGTGCAGGAGTGCTAGTTTTATATCGTCACTGCTGGTATTCCAATTATTTGCAGCTTCACTAACTCTTTTACATACTTCCACTGTGTTTGCATCAGAATTTTTAATGATATTTAAAATAATTGCGTCTTCACCATTAACTCTTGCCAAAGTTTTTCTGGTTTGATTTTGTGAATAAATTTTGCCCAATTCAGAAAGCTGGAATTTGTCTCCTCTTGCATTATAAATAGATATATTTCTAATATCTTCTGGTGTTTCAATATTTTTAGGGAACTTAACTGTATATTGATACCATCCATCTATTAATTTTCCGCCGGAATAATTTCTATTAAGAGAACGAATCTCATTGGCAATCATCTGTTCTGTAATGCCATACCGATAGAGCTTTTGGGGAGAAATATTAACAACAATCTCTTTTTCTACCAGACCCGATATATCTGCTTTTGCCACACCTTCGATCTGTTCAAACCGTCTTTTGATCATATTTTTTCCGATTTGAGTAATTGTATATAAGTCGTTATCGCCTTTTATGGCATAGCTGATAACAGGTTTTTCCGTGGGATCAAAATTTAGAATATTGGGGCGTTCTACATCGTCCGGCAAACGTTCTTTTACTCTGTCTAACTTTTCTCTGGTTTTTACGGTAGCCAAATCTATATCCGTCTGCCAGTAAAATTGCATGATTATTATTGACTTTTCGCTGGTAGAAATAGAAGTAATTCCCTTTAAATTTTGTAAAGTTGCTAGATTCTCTTCCAAGGGTTTTGTTATCAATTCCTCTATTTCCGAAGGTGAGGCGTTAGTATATTCTGTTTCTACAACCAGTTTGGGAATTTTAATTTTTGGTAGAAGTTCTATGCGTAAAAGGAAAAAGGAAATTCCACCCAGTAGCAGAATCAGAAGCATAATCATAGAAATTGCTACCGGTCTTTTGACTGCAAACTTTGGTATATTCATGTTTTACTTAAATCTTTATGAACCGTTTCAACGGTTTATAGATACTTTTTATCATAATTGATAAACTGTTATATTAACTTCATCGTTGTCATCCGAATAGACTTCGATTAATTTGTCTTCATAAATATTAAAGCTGGAATCACTATTTTCCGGCACCCACTTTTTTAAGAGCTTGCCCTGTGGGCTCATTATAAGAAAACAGAAGTTTTTATTCTCATCATAGGTACCAATCCAGATATTATTTTCATCGTCGCATAAAAGAGTTCTTATGCTTTCCATATATTGAAGGTTGGAAGTATCAAACTTTTGATTTACTCCCATACTTTTTGACATTTCGGAATATTCTTCCAATTTTGCTTCTAGTTTTTCCAGATCTTCCTTGCTTTTTTTTATTTTCTTAAAAGGTTTTGTAATTTTTTTTACTTTTTCTCCATTTTCATTGAACACGTCAATTGAAAAATCTTCTCTGGAGAATTCGCTAAGATATACATAATCATCATTACAGGCATAGATAAAGCTAAATTGAGATGGATCCAGGCGCATCATTTTAATTGTTACTTCTCGCGAAGCTAGAGTGATATTTTCATCTTCTTTTTCAATTTCTATGGTCGGAGACATAACGATATTATCTTCTGTAATTTTCATTTTGAATATATAATTTAGGATGTGTTCACCAAATTTTTCCTTAGCGTGGGGAATTACAATGTTATTTGGATTAATCATTTCATCTTCAATATATTCCCCTTCATAGGTAAAAAAGATATACTTTCTTTGCATATTATCGAAAACTGAAATTCTTTTTTGATCTGGAAATTCTAGCACAGATTGTGGCATCTGAAATTCACCTGGTCCGCTGCCCTGGGAACTTAATATTTTTAATAAATTACCATCAAAATCTATGATAGCCAATTCTTTTTGTAACATACTGCAGAAGTAAATTTTATTATCAGCTACTATCCAGTTACTAAAATCGATTACTTTATCTGCAAGATTAGCTGATGTGATTTTTTCTAGATTAAATTCCTCCAAATCTGGTTTTTCCGGAAGCTCTATCTCTTGTATAGCCAATAAAGTATTAGAAATTAAAATTATAATTAATAATAACAACAGCTTTTTAAATATCGTAGAGTTTTGTTTAAATGGATTTAACATTTTGTCTCCTTTCGTTTATTTGTTATTTTCTTTAAATTCGGTTAAGGAAAATTTGTGGACAGGGATTACGTCTGTAACTTCTACTTTTGCATCGTGGATAAGGGTATATTGACGCTCAACAACTACGGAATCCCCTGGTTGGATGCCGCTTATTATTTCGGTAAAATATCCATTACTTTCGCCTGTTTTGACATATCTCCAATATGAATGATTATTTTCTTTTGTAAACACGAGCTGACGGTTGTCTCTTTCCAGAATAGAAAGGTTGGGAACCAATAAGACGTCTTTCTTTTTTTCCGCAAAAAGGTAGCAGTCTGCAAACATACCTACAGATATTTTGTTTTTGGGATTAGAAAAGCCGACTTTTACTTTGCCAAGTTGTGATTCATCTGATATTACCTTATCAATACTAATAATTTTTCCTTTGATATATTCTTCGGGAAAAGCCAAAAATCGTAGATAGGCGTTATCGCCAACTATAAGCCGCGAAATTTCTGTTTCCATAAGCGGGGCAATTAATTCCATTTTGTTGGGATCATACAATTTAAAAAGTTTGGTCCCAATAGAAATATAATTATCGGTTTTAAGTTCCAAACCCCCAATAACACCCGAAAAGGGCGCATGCAGATTCAATTTTTTGTACTGAGCATACATCTGTTTTAGGCTATTACGAGCTTCTTTTAGAGTTATATAGTTGTCGTATATTTTCTGTCCTTTCTCCCTGGTTATAATCTCTTTCAAGCTCTTTTCGTATTCATCATAATTTTTAGATTTGTTTAGAATGCTTTTAAGCTCAATGCCATAATCTTTTAATTTAGTTGGCAAAATCTCTTTTAATGAAAGATACTCTGCATAATTTTTTTGATATTGAATACTGCTCTTGATCAAGCGAGTTTCCAGTTCTTCGTTAGAAATTTTGAGTATTAAATCACCGGCTTTAACTCTGTCCCCGTTTTTAAAATTGATTTTTTCGACAATGCCGTCGATTTCTGCTATTGCTTGCCATGATTTTGCTGCCTGTGCTTTGCCCTCGGTATGGATGTAATGTACTAAAGTATCCTTTTGGACAATAGTTACTTTAACTGGTACGGCTTTTCCAATCTCTACTCCTTTGTCCTCCGGTTCTACCAATTCCTTAGGTTGATTAAAATAAAAGTATATTAAAGCAGCGATTATGATTATTGCCAGTATTATTAAACTTATTTTTAAACCCTTTTTCATATTTACTCCGCTAAAATTAATTATTATTTACTATTTCAACTAAATTGTTTCCTAAAATTTTATTTGCTTCCAGAATATATTCATTCAATTCAATTGTTTTATTGAGCAAATTCAATTTATTCTGTTCGTATTCCTGTTCAATTTGATTCCATTCGTAATATGAGATTTCTCCTCTCAACATTTTGCCTGTAGCCAGTTCAAGATTGCTTTTTGATAATTTTACGGTTTGACGATATATTTTAATTTTGTCTTTTAATAATTCTATCATTTTGTTTAAATAGTTCCATCTGGTATCAAGAGTTTTTTTTCGTTCTTCGATGGAAAAAATTTGTTCTCTTCTTTGAGATTTGTATCTCAACTCTTTACGCCTGCTTATTCTGCCGTCATAGATGGGAAAAGTAACACCCAAATAAGCAGAATAATCACTGGTAGTTAAATCATTTTTGAATTCATCAAAATCGGTTCCGTCTCCTCCCCAGTTGTATTCCCCACCCAAAGTGAGATACCAGTCAAACTCATCCTTTACAAGTTTTTGATTAATATCATAAATATTTGTATTTATTAGCATGGAATTTATTTCCGGATTCGATTTTAAGGAGAATTCTTGTTGTGACCAAAAGAAGATAGTTGTATCTGCAGATATGCTATCTAATTTGGGGATATCAATATAATCTGCTACCATTTGAAGATAATAATCCAGATTTTTTTCCGCTTCCTTTAATTCCAGTTCAGTCTGCTTAGCCTGAAGTCTAATTTGATTATAGGTTAGAATATCTATGATTCCTGCATTATATTTAATCTCTGACATCCGCTGGATCTTACTGTTTCTGTCGAGCCTGTTTTGGAGTATATTTACATTAATTTTTTGTAGTGTGGCATCATAGTATTTTTGACATAATTCGTAAATATCAGTATTTAATTGATTCTGTTGTTCCAGGTTTAATTGATTGAAATAGAGTCTGTTTTTTTTATATTCCAGTTTAAGTTCGTTTTTTTTAAAAAGGTGATAGTCGAGCTGCAGAGAGCTGGAGGAGTTGTAGTATTTATTGCTGTTTTCAAAGTCGTAATTAAATGATTTTGTAAATTGCAGATCAGCGTTAAAGGGGAAATTTTGTGTAAGAGTGATATTACTGCTTAGGTATGTATAATTATTCCAGAGTGTATCCAAAGAGGTATTCGATGAATGGTAATATCCGGGTAACGTAAAATTGGAAGAGATGGTAGGTAAAAAGTTTGCTTTACTGTTTTGTAGGAGCAATCTTTGTTGCTGTTTTTGCTCTTTTCGAATTTTTTGGTAGTTACTTTTTTCGAGGAATGTATCAACGGTTTTTTTGAGAGAATATGATTCTGCCGCTGGACAAAAACTAAACAAATAAAATATTAATATTGCAATATTTATTTTTTTCATGAAACACTCACTTTACTATCTAAATTATAATAATATCCCGCAATTTTTAAATATTTTAAGACGAAATAATATAAAAACTTACATAAAGTCAAGGAAAAAGAATACATAAACTAAAGCTCATACATAATTCT
This sequence comes from Candidatus Cloacimonadota bacterium, assembly GCA_018334695.1. Taxonomy (GTDB): domain Bacteria; phylum Cloacimonadota; class Cloacimonadia; order JGIOTU-2; family JGIOTU-2; genus TCS60. The sequence goes on along the minus strand of JAGXLO010000033.1, from coordinate 1,827 downwards.
CCCGATACCTGGCATAATATCCTTTAAGCTTTAATAATTCTTCATGCGAGCCTGATTCTACGATTTTACCATTCTCAAGAACTAAAATTTTATCGCAGGCTTTTATGGTGGATAAGCGGTGTGCTATAATGAAGACCAGCCTGCTTTGTGGAAGCGAATATATTGTTTTGTTTATGTAGTATTCACTTATGCTATCCACGTTGGAGGTTACCTCATCCAGAATGAGTATCTCTGGTTGCTTCACCAATGCACGTGCCAGGGCTACTCTCTGCTTCTGACCCACAGATAAATTACTTCCTCTCTGTCCTACAATTGTTTGGTAAGAATTGGGTAATTCCTTAATGAAATTGTGAGCATAAGCCTGCTTTGCCGCTCTTTCTATCTCTGCTTTAGTTGCTTTGGTTCTACCAAATTTAATATTATTATAGATAGTATCATTAAAAAGAAATGGTTCTTGCTCTACAATGCCAACTCGTTTACGAAATGCTATCAATTCTTTATTTGAAAGTAACTTTTTAATCCCATTTTTTGTATTTACAATAATTTTTCCTCTATCGATTTCATATAATCCGGAAAGCAATCTGAATAAGGTGGTTTTACCACTTCCCGATCCACCCACTATACCTATTCTTTCTCCCATTTTAGCCGTAAAACTTATTCCTTTGATTATGTCTTCACTCGTTTTATTACTGTCTCTGTAAGAAAAATAAACATTTTGTAAAATTACACTTTTTATTTCTTTGGGTAAGTGAACATCCTTGATATTCTCTTCTGGTAAGGCAAATAATTCTTTTACCCTTTCCAGAGCCATTAGTGATTTTTGTATCTGAATGTTTACGTTTATTAATCTGCTGGTAGGACCAAACAGATAACCAACAAAAGAATTAAACGCGATAAGGGTTCCGAGAGTCAGTTCTCCATTTATTATTAAGTAACCACCAAAACCAATGATTAATATGGGAGCAATTCCGCCGAAAAAGCCGGTAACCGCACCATGAAGAAAGGAAGTTTTGCTCTGTTTAATATTCGAACGAAAGGATACTTTTGCTTTTCTGAAGTAACGAATAAGGTTATGCTTGTATCTATGAAAAACTTTGCTTAATTCCAGCATATTGAGTGATTCTTCTAATTGTTTTGTAGTTTGGGCATTATCCTCATAGAATATTTTGGACAGTTTACGAATTTTTTTACCAAAATAGATAGTGGAAGTTACAAAGAAAGGTAGAATAAATATGGCAACCAGAGCTAATTTCCAATTGAAAATAAATATAATTGTTGCACCAACGATAAACGTAAGAATGTCTTTAAGAATTCTGGCAAAGGTATCGGCAAAGAGTGAGCGCAGCCTGTTTGTATCTGCATTTATGCGGGAGATCAAATATCCCGTTCCGTATTCCTTACTCTTTTTTAGCGGCAGAAGATTAATTTTTTTAAGCAAATCCACTCGAATATCCAGCACGATTCTGTTATTAACTTTAAGGAATATAAGTCGTTGAATATAGCCTAGAACTTTTAGGATAATTAAAAGAACCGCAGCCAGAGCAACAAGAAATATCAACTGGGATAAATTTTTTTCCGGTAATATATGGTCGATTATATGCCTGGTTATCAGAGGAGTAGGTAAGATTAACAATGCCAGCAGGAAGATAAGAATAATACCGATTGTTAAGGCAAAGATATGCTTTTTTAGGTATGGTTTTAGGAAGGTGTAGATGGTTTTAGGGTTCATTGTATTTTTTTATTCCAAGTAATTTTATTGTAATAAATTTAACGTTTTTCATTTTAATCATATATAAAAATTTGTTTTTTTTGTATAATAGATTTTTT
>JAGXLO010000032.1:17839-19994 GCA_018334695.1 Candidatus Cloacimonadota bacterium | reverse complement strand
ACTTATTTTTACTATCACAGGTCACAGGTATTATCGGCTTTCCTGTTTTATAAGATAAATAAATCACCCCTTCTCTCACCGATTCCTTAGGTCCTCTTGGTCCATCGGGAGTTATCGCGATATCGTTTTTTTTTGAGATTCTGATTGCATTTTTAAGTGCCTTGATTCCACCTCTTGTGCTGGAACCTCTGATTGAATTAAAACCTAATTTGTGAATGGCTCTGGCAATATACTCACCATCAGTATGCTCTGAAATAATAATATAAATATTCTCTCCTCTGTGAGCATAACTAAGTGTAAGCATGCGGTTATGCCAAAAAGCAAAAATAACATTCCCATACTTTTCTCTTATTCTATGAAGATATATTTTATTATAAAATTTTATTTTTAAACTACCAATCAGGCATTTTATTAAAAGGGGTCCCAGGTTTTGTACAATTTTAAACTTTGTCATTTGTTTCATATATCATATTACCAATAATTTTTGCTACATTTTTTGATGGTTTCTTGCCACTCAATTTTTTTCTTACGTTTTGCAATTTATTCTTTAGATGTTCATAATTTTTGCTATTCTGAAAATAAGTTTTTAAATTGGATAAAATAGTAGAGGGGATCACCTCATTTTGTATTAGTTCCGGTACCATTTTTTCGCCTAGAATAATATTGGGCATTGCAATCATATTTATTCTTACAAATAATTTTGCGATCTGATATGATAAAAAAGATGTTTTGTAAACTACTATGAACGGGGTGCCGATATAAGCGGCTTCCAGGCTTGAAGTTCCTGATTTACAAACCAGAAAATCACAATATTTCATAAGGGAATGTGTTTCATCAACTACTGACACGTGTTTTTTAACAGGTTTGATGATACTATTAAACAAAGATTTATTTACTGATTCAGAACGCGAAAGCAATAATTCGTAATTATAACTATTCTTATTTGCCAATTTTTTTATAGTTTTTACCAGCGGAGGTAAAATTTTTTTTATTTCACTATCTCTACTACCCGGTATAAAGCCCAGCCACTTATTATTCGATGACAGCTGATATTTTTTGGCAAATTGTTTCCTTGTAAGAGTAAATTCCAGTTCCTCATTAAGTGGATGTCCCACATAAGTAGCATTTGCATTAATTTTATGCAATAACTTTTCTTCAAAAGGAAAAATAACAGCTAATTTATCACAAAACTTTTTCAATTTATATTTTCTGCGTTCTTTCCATGCCCAAAATTGAGGTGTGATATAATACAAAACCTTTATACCCATTTTACAAGCCATTTTGGAAATTCGCATGTTAAAACCCGGGTAATCAACCAGTACAACAAGATCGGGTTTGCGCTCCTTAAATAACAATTTCAACCTTTTTTTAACATTAAAAAAAAATGAAATATGCCTAACGACTTCCAAAAAGCCCATCACATTAAAACGGGAGAAAGGATAGATGGAATAAAAACATTCTTTTTGCATTTTTTTTCCACCAATACCCCACAGATTAATCTCCGGATAAGTATGATGTAGATGATTCAATACAGGTGCGGTGTGAGCGTCAGCAGAGGGTTCGCCAACCAGAAAGAATATATTTTTCATAATTTTACATTTTGAAAATAAATTTTACCGTCAAGAAAATTAATAATAATAAAAAACCCCTCAAGAATATCAACTTGAGGGGTATGTATAGTTAAATTAGATTAATCTGAGAATTTCTTTTCCAGAATTGAATAATTGTGATCAGTTTGTTCTTGCATATATTGAATTTCTTTATCATTCAGATGTTTGAATCTACCTTGAAGTTTTGTGTATTCTTTCACAGGTTTAACTTTTTTAACCTTCTTGGTTTGTGTATATTCAAGTCCATCTATTATTTCATAAAGCGGGAATATATTAGTATCTACAGCAAGTTTAGCCAATTTTATAGTATTTTTGGGATCAGATTTCCAACCTGTAGGGCATGGTGCAAAAATATGCAGGAATTTGAAACCTTTGGTTTCTTTAGCTTTTTTTAGTTTTTTGGTCAGGTCTTCCGGATATGCTATGGAAGCAGTAGCAGTGTAGGGTATTCTGTGAGCAGCCATAATCTCTATGATATTCTTTTTTTTGCCTTTTTTGTAGTGTTTAACAGGAGTAGTGGTAGTCCAGGCACCATGTGGAGTAGC
>JAGXLO010000032.1:0-17272 GCA_018334695.1 Candidatus Cloacimonadota bacterium | reverse complement strand
TTTAGCTCTTGGGAGAAGATACCATGATAACCATTAGATATATTACGGTCTATTACAGCAATTTTTTCTGCCCCTTCAACTGTTTTGAGGATATCAGTCTTGGGGTAAGGTCTAATTACTCTGATTTTTAAGTTACCTACTTTTTTGCCTTGCTCTCTAAGTCTATCAACAGCAACGTTGGTGGTCTCGGCAATAGTACCGGAGGTAACCAAAATCAAATCTGCATCCTCACATTTATAAGGCTGTACCAGATCATATCTTCTACCAGTTATTTCTTCATATTCTTTACCGGCTTCTTTTATCACATCCACAGCTTCATCCATTGCGTTCTGCATTTTGTATCTAAATTCATAGTAATATTGTTGATCTGTAAGAGCTCCAAAAGAACGCGGATCTTTAACATCCATCTTGTATTCGGGATTAAAGGGAGGCAGGAATTTATCAATTTCTTCTTGTTCAGGCATATCAACCACCTCTACAGTATGAGAAAGGAAGAATGCATCGAATGAAATGAAGGTGGGAAGAAGTACTTGTTCGCTAACTTTGTAAGCCAGCATTGTAGAATCCAAAATATCTTGAGCACTGGAAGCATATATTTGCATCCAACCTGTATCTCTTTGGGATAAACTATCGTTTTGATCAGCCCATATAGACCAGCCTGGTGCCATGGCTCTGTTGACATTAGCCATAACTATTGGCAGGCGACCGAGAGCAGCCCAATGCAGCATCTCGTGCATTAGAGCCAAACCCTGTGCACTTGTAGCTGTATAAGCTCTGGCACCGGTCGCAGAAGCTCCAATACAGGCAGACATAGCAGAATGTTCGGATTCAACTTTTATGAATTCTGCATCAAGTTTACCATCGGCAACTATTTCCGAAAGTTTTTCAACTATTAAAGTCTGAGGTGTTATTGGATAAGCTGCAATAACTTGAGCTCGGGAGAGTTGTGCTCCCCAGGAAGCAGCAAAATTACCCATCATTGTCTTCTTCATTTGCCCTCCTCTTCCATATCAATTGCATCCACAGGGCATTCTTCTGCACACATCATACAACCTTTACAATAATCATAATCAACAACCGGTTTCTCGTCTTCTATTTTTATTGCCGGCTCCGGACAAAATTTCCAGCATACAAAACAATTTATACATTTCTCGTAATTTATAACCGGTTTAACATTACGCCAGCTACCTGTTTTATTATGAGTCATCAGACCCAAAGAAGCTTGCATCGGAGGTAAGTCTTTAGCTCCTGATACCTTAACCGGTTTACCATCTGTACGAAATTTTTTCGCCATATTATTCCTTTCTAACAATTATAGATTTAAACTTTTGTTTCTTCAAAGGCTTCTTTTGCAGCTTGCTTATTTTCTTCTTTATAACGGGGAATAGCTTCTTCAATTCCCTGATACACAGCTTCTAATCCTACCATTCCGGTGATTTTGGCAAATGCACCGACAATTGCAGTATTAACAATAGGGGACGAGCGCGAGCCAAGTTTGTTGCGGACAGCAATCTTGGTAGCATTAACCGTGTAAACTTTGTAATCATTTCCAAAATCATATTCTTCTGGTTTCTTATTGCTATTGATTAATATCCAGCCACCTTCTTTAAGTCCGTTGGTGACATCAACAACATCAATAAGTGTAGAATCAAGTACAATTACCCCATTTGGGTAATAGATTTGTGAGCGAATCTGCACTGGTTTGTCATCAATTCGTGTAAATGCCTCTACAGGCGCACCTCTTCGTTCAACTCCGAATCTGGGAAATGCCTGTACATATTTGTCACCTTGGAATGCTGCTTCTGCTAGAACCATAGATGCCTTTACAGAACCTTGTCCGCCGCGACCATGCATGCGAATTTCTTCCATTTTGTTCCTCCTGAATTATTTTAAAAATATGTATAAAGAAATATTAATATATATTTTTTTTAATAATTAATTTGCAACAGACCAAAAGTGGCAAGAAATGTTTGTCAATTTTTTGACAAAAATTTCTCAATATCATTTTTACGAATAAATATTTAGAATGTGAGTTAATCTATGGCAAATAAAAAAAGAAAGAAGTATAAAAGAAAAAAGAACAAAAATTCATCAATTTTCAGCAGTTCGATTTTTAAAAAATTTATCTATTTTGCAATCGTAATTGTTGTTGCATTTTTCGTCTGGCAAATATTTTTTTATTCACCTCCCGCAAAAAGAGTTATCAATATTAAAGAAGATAGGGAAGAGATACAAGATTATAAGCCTGGGGAAAGTTCTGTGGGAAGTGCTCTAAATTATGCTCTAAAAAGACTGGAAATACCGCAAAAGTTTATTAGTAAATCCAAAGAAGGAGATAATACTTATCTTACTGTTATTGTTGATAAAAACCAGCTTAGCCTTACCATTTGTAATATATTTATAACTGATACTATAGAAGAAGCCGGCGGGCAGGTGTTAAGAGCTGATGAGAGCACAAACAGAAATTCTTTACAAATGAAAATTTTTGATCCCGAAAATAAACATTATTATATACTAAATATAAAATTGGATAATCAGGGTAGATACGAGCAGATTACCCGCCTGGGAATAATTATTGACGATTTTGGTTATAACAACGAAACATTAATAAAAGAGTTTATGACTCTTGATAAGTCAATAACATTTTCCATAATACCGGGTTTGACAGCCAGCCAGAAAGTTATGCAGAAAGCTTATAATCAGAATAGAGAGAGCATGATTCATATACCTATGGAGCCTATATCTTATCCCGAAAATGATCCAGGTAATAATGCAATATTTGTAGATTATTCAGAAGAAGAAATTCAGGACTTGATGCAAGATTATATCAAAGAATTACCGCTTTGCGTGGGCGCTAATAACCACATGGGTTCTCTTGCAACTAAATACGATTATATAATGAGACCGGTTTTAAGGGAACTTCATAAAAACGATCTGTTTTTTGTAGATAGCAAAACAACTACCAAAACCGTGGCTGCAAAACTAGCCACCGAAGTTGGAATCAATGTAGAAGAAAATAATTTGTTCATGGACAATTCTTATTCAGCCGGCAGAGTCTTACGTGTTACAGAAAAAATATTAAATTATGCCAAGACCCATGACGATCTAATTGCCATAACCCATTTCAGAAAAAGTTCTCTGGAGGAGTTAAAAAAAATATTAAAGAATTTAGAGGGGAAAAATATCAAGCTTACTCCGATTTCCGAAATTGTTAGACCAAAGGATTATATCCTATGAGTTTGATTGAGTCAATTCTGCTGGGTGCTATTCAAGGTTTAACTGAATTTTTGCCGGTGAGTAGTTCCGGACATCTCGTTATATTTCAGGAGCTGTTAGGCATAAATCAGCCGGGTATTCTTTTTGAAATTGTAGTTCATGTGGGTACACTTGTGGCAGTAATAATATATTTTTGGAAAGATATATTTAATCTCGTTAACTCATTATTTAAATGGGGAGAAAAAAGTAACTCAAAGACTTCTTTTTATCATAATCTGCTTTTGTATATTTTTATATCTACTTTAGTTACGGGAATTATTGGTTTTAGTTTTAAGGAGCAGATTGAGCCGATTTTTGAAAACCTTAGCTTAGTTGGATTGATGTTGTTACTAACCGGAACGATTTTATTTATCTCGGATAAAATTAAGAATGCTAATAAAGAAAAAGTGGGCTTGTTTAACTCAATTGTAGTGGGAATTGCCCAGAGTTTTGCAATATTACCCGGTATTTCCAGGGCAGGAGCTACTATCACTACAGGAGTTTTTACGGGTCTTAAGAGAGAGCTTGCAACTAAATTTTCTTTTTTACTTTCAATTCCGGCAATTTTCGGAGCTTCCTTATTAAAAATAAAGGGACTAACTGGTCTTGCAAAATCCACTGAACTTTTGTTTCCATTCCTGCTAGCAGGTATTACTGCCGCTGTGGTGGGATATTTTTCTATAACCCTTTTAGTAAAAATGATTAAGAGAGCAAAACTGGTTTACTTTGCGGCTTATTGCTGGTTAATTGGTATATTTTTACTTGTTTACATACAATTTATAATTTAATGTGGAGCATGATATGGATAAAGAATTATTAAATAAAATTGAAGTGCTAATTTTCTCTGCTGCCAAACCCATCTCAGTATCTGAATTATCACAGAAATTGGATATAGCTGACCACTCTCTTATTCAAAAAGCCATAGATAAAATTGATAAGGAACTTCGGCAAACCGGCAGACCTTTTTGCTTAAGAAAAGTCGCTGGTGGTTACACTTATGCTTCCAGAAAAAAGTATTACCAATTTATCAAAAATCTATTTAAGGATACAAAAACGATTAAACTCACACCTGCCGTAACGGAGGTCCTGGCAATTATTGCTTATCATCAGCCCTTAACGCGCGCCAAGGTTAATGATATTAGGGGTGTGAACTGTGATTATCACATTCGTAATTTGTTGGAAGTAGATCTAATAAAGATTGCCGGACGACTTGATACTTTGGGTAAACCAATGCTGTATGAAACAACACAGAAATTTTTAAAGTTTTTTGGTTTAAATTCTATTGAGGACTTACCTAATTTACATGAGATAAGAGAGATAATGGAAGAAGATGTTTCTTCACCTCAGGAGATGAAGGGACAAAAGGAAGAAGAAATACAAGAAAAGTTGTTAGAATAATTTATAATGAGTCCAAAGAAAAAACTGAAATATTATGATCTAAAAAGGGAGTTGAAAAAGGGTAAAACGCACCCAGTTTATTTCTTTACAAGGGAAGAGTCTTTACTTAAAGACAAAGCATTTAAAAGACTAAAAGAAATTTTAATTCCAAAAAAATTAGAGGATTTCAATTTTTTTGTCTTCTATGGCACGGAGACAGACGCCAATACAGTTTTGGAGCAATTAGATAATCCTCCTGTACAGATCGACAAGAAGCTTGTTATAGTTAAAAATTTCGAGAGTATGCATTATCAACATAAAAAGAAAATCCTGAAATATGCCAAAAATCCCCATGATGACAATGTGCTTGTTCTGGAAACCGGGAAAGTGGATATGCGAAAGTCGATTTATAAAACTTTGGCTAAGATTGCTCGAGTATATTACTTTTATCATGCCTATAATGAGGCGAGAGCAGCTAAATTTGTTAGGGAGGAAGTGCGGGAGTCAGATAAACGAATTGCACCCAGTGCGGTCTCTCTCCTGGTTGAATATGTTGGCCTGGATTTACTTGGTTTGAACAATGAACTGCAAAAACTCTTCCTATATACTCACACAAAAAATGAAATCAAGCTTGATGATGTGGAAAAATGCGTTGGTTCGGTAAAAGGTCATACCATTTTTGAACTTCAAGAAACTTTGGCGGATAAAAATCTACAAAGATCTCTAAAAATATTACAGAACCTGGTTGATAATGGCTTGCAAGAGGTCTGGATTGTAATTATGTTAACAAGATTTTTTAAAATTTTGTGGAAAACCACATTCTTAATCAAAAAATATGGGAAAACAAGGGAGGCTGTAGCTAGTAATCTTCCATATTATAACAGAAAAAAATATTTGCGTATGGCTGCTTCTTATGAATTAGAAGAAATTCAAAGAATTTTTGAAATATTGCTAGATACTGATAAAAAGTTAAAATCTTTAAGTATCAATAAGATTATTATAATGGACCTAATGGTCTATAAGATTTGTCGATAATATGAAAGACGAAAAATTTCAGGCCGGCTTTGTTTCTATCGTTGGTAAACCCAATGTGGGAAAATCTACTCTTATGAATAGATTAATTGGCAGCAGGTTATCAATTACTACACCCAAACCCCAAACCACACGCAAAAACATTACAGGAATTCTTTCTAATGATAATTATCAGATAGTATTCATTGATACACCTGGATTTCTTAAACCGCGTTATCTGCTACAGGAAAAAATGATCGAGTCCATTAATGAATCTCTAAAAGATACAGATGTCATCATGATAATTTGTGACGCCAGTTTTTTCCCTACGGATTATGATAAGAAAGTAATTGAATTATGCAAAAAATTTAAAGGAAAAATTTTGCTGGTAATGAACAAAGTTGATCTGGTTTCCCAGGAAAAGATCAAGGAAATTCATCAAAATATTAGCAATTTGCCTGGCGAAATCTTCCTTACATCCTGTAAACTGGGCAAAGGAATTGATGATTTGAGAAAATATCTAATAGACAATTTACCTCTGCATCCTCCCTACTATCCAATAGATAATATTGCTACTCAGAACGTCAGGTTTTTTGTACAGGAGATAATACGAGAAAAAATATTTCTTTATCTGGAACAAGAACTTCCCTATTCTTCTGCAGTATCAATAGAAATTTTTGATGAAACTAAAGATGAAGTTAATATTTTGGCGAATATTTTTGTTGAATCCAGATCACAAAAGAAAATAATCATTGGTAAAAACGGTAGTATGATAAAAAAAATCAGGAAAGCATCTGAAAAGGCAGCCACGGAGTTTATGCAAAAAAAAGTTCGCATGGAGTTATGGGTAAAGATACGAAAGAATTGGAAGAAAAAAGAAAGAATTTTAAAAGAATTCGGTTATTAATTTAATAGTTTGGTGTTTAAAATGACGGATAAATACTATGTAGCAATTGCGGGGAATATTGGTGTGGGCAAGACCACAATGACTAAATTGATAAGTGAAAAATTGAGCTGGGAAGCATTTTATGAACCGGTTATTGAGAATCCTTATCTGGATGATTTCTACAAAGATATGGAAAAGTGGAGCTTTCATTTGCAGGTATATTTTCTCTCAAAAAGATTTGAATTACAAAAGAAAATTGTTGAAGAAAATATTTCTTGCGTGCAAGATAGAACTATATATGAGGATGTTGAGATTTTTGCGCGAACCCTTTTTGAGCAGGGGTCAATGACAGAACGAGATTTTTTGAATTATTGCGAACTTTTTAAAAATATGACATCTTACCTGCAAAAACCTAACTTGATTGTATATCTTCGAGCCAGTATTGATGAGCTGCAAAAAAGAATTATGCAGCGTGGCAGAGATAGTGAAAAAACTATCTCACGAAAATATCTGCAAAAGCTGAATGATGCCTACGAAAATTGGTTGCCGGAAGCAAAAAATATGACAAATGTTGTAACAATAGAGACCCAGAATCGGACCGAGAACGAATTATCTCAGGAAGCAGATAGGATTATTAGAAAAATCGAAGAGTTTTGTCCGCCCTCGATTTTTGACAGATGATATTATTATAAAAAATTAAATTTAAAGCAGACAATACTTTTACATTTATTGACTAAAAAACTGCTTTCTATAAAATTTATTACAACTGCTTTAAGACTTGAAGGAAGTGATTTCGAATTATGAAAGACAAATTAATGCTTAAATTGTTTGAACGTACAATTGAGAATTTAAGATTAGGTGTTACAATAACTGATCTGGATAGAAATATTTTGTACGTAAACAAAGCTGATGCAGAGATGCATGGCTATACTCAGGAAGAATTAAGGGGTAAGGATGCGATAATCTATTCTTCAGATAAAGCTCACGAAAAGGCAAACTCAAAGGAAATCCAGAACTGGAAAGGAATGATGCGTGAAGTGGAGCAAAAGAGAAAAGATGGGTCTACCTTTCCTGCTAGGTTAATTTCTAATACTATTAGAGATGAAAATAATGAGCCTATGGCGGTAGTTACTATATGTGAAGATGTTACTAAACTTTCCGAAATGGAAGAAGAATTGAGAAAAGCAAAACAATTAGAGGATTTCAGACTATTAACGGCTGGTGTGGCGCATGACTGCAATAATATTATCGGGCGTTTATTAAACGGAATAGAAATTGGTAAGCAAAAACTTGAACAAGGTAAAAATGTGGCACCTATTCTTGACTTTTTACAAGAAAATACAAATAGAGCAAGGGATATTCTGGATAGTTTATTTGCCTTTAGAAAGAAGAAGGGAAATTTGTCTAAAGAAGCCATAGCGGTTAAACAATTTTTACGCGAGATAGTCCAATTTGAAATAAAAGATAAAAATATTGAATGTGATTTTAATATTGATGAAGGCTTGCCATATATCGGAGTAGATGCTTCACAGATAAGGCAGGTCATTCACAACATAATTCGTAACGCTTTTGAGGCAATGCAATATGATGGCAAAATTGAAATAGGAGCTGAGAAGGTGAATGAAATTTCTGAAAAAAAGCTCAAGGGAGAATATGTAAAATTATATTTTAAGGATTATGGGGAGGGCATAAAGGAAGAAAATATTGATAGAATTTTTGAGCCTTTATTTTCAACAAAGAAAACGGGTAATGGAGTGGGTTTAGCTCTGGCTAAATTAATCGTTGATTATCACGAAGGACATATTCGTGTAGATTCTACTTATGGCAAAGGAAGCACTTTTTATGTTTATCTGCCAGTAACAAAAAAAGTAGAAAAACCTAAACATAAGGCTGAAGAAGTTGAAATAAAATTGGAAAAACTAAAAAATAAGAAGATACTTTTTGTTGAAGATGATGAAGTGTTGGTAAATACATTTAGTGATTTGCTTAATCAATACGATATTATAGTTGATTATGCTGAAACAGGCGAAATGGCTTTAGAAAAATTCAAAAAGAAAAAGCATAGCGGTGATGATTATGATTTTCTAATAATAGATCTTAATCTTAAAGGTAGTATGAACGGAGAAAAAGTTATGGAAGAAATAATTGAAGCTGATGGAAGAGATTGTTTGGCTATAGCTACAACCGGGGACAGATCACATCAGGTCTTAAAAAAATATAAATCTTATGGCTTTACTGCTACTATTACTAAACCATTCACTTCTAATGATATACTCAAACTTTTAAGTGAAGTTGTTGATTAGTTTTATGTCTAAGCTACTTGATTTCTTTAGAAAAACTGCATTAGAAAAAAAAATATTCCTCATCTTTTTTGTTGTCACATTGTTTTTTGTATTTATTCTAACCAGTATAGAATGGCAAATTGGTGCTTTTTTCATAAGGAAGTATGAGGCTGATCAAATAAACAAACAATTAGACAAGCTCAAAAAGAGTTTAGGCGCCTATAAAAGAGAAGGCTCCGAGTATATAGAAAAAGTAGTTTCCAATAGCGATCTAAAAAATGCCCTCAAAGAAAATGATGTTCAAAAAATAAACAATATAGCAAGAGAAGAATTTTCCGGGAAAAAATATATAGCAATCTTTAATCTTGATAGAGAAAGAGTGGCTGGTGAGTCATGGGACCTTTTGGATAAGTATTTAAAAGAAATATTTAACAGAATTGTCGATAAAACTTCGGGGATGTTTTTTGTCAATCAAGGTGACAGAATATATTCAATTTATTATGCACCACTCTTTTCTGATATAGAGAATAATAACTTGTATGGATTCGTTGTGTCTTCAGAAGAATATAATATAAAAAAATTAAAGAATCTGGATTTTGTGATTTCATCCATCGTTCCGGATATTGATTATATGCAAACATCAAAATTATCCCTCCAGGATGATACAATTGTAAAGTTTAAAAATAAATTAAATAATGTATTGGAAGAGAAAAAATCTGAAGCAATAATTCGAGTAAGCAGTGACAAGGCATTTGGCATGTTAATAAGATATGATTTGAAAGATAACCCCGCTATTGTTTTTTTAGTCAGATACTTGAGAAATTTTAATAGTTTTGCTCGAAATAGTGCTCTTTTGCTGCTTTTAGTTATTTTTTCTATAGCCCTAGTAATTCTTAGTTTCCTGGGGAGCTGGTTTGGTAATAGAATTATTAGTCCGGTAAAACAAGTTAGTAATGAGATGCAACGGATTACAAATAATCCTGAAACGGTTTCGCAAATTGAAGAGGTATACCAGGGGGAATTGGGTGAGATGGTCGATATTTTCAATAAAATGAATTTGTCTTTATCAAAATATCGCAATTCTCTAAAACGTTTTAAATTGGTAACTGAAAATCTAAAAGCAGGAGTTTTTTGGTTAGATAAAAATTGGGAAATAGTTTTTTGTAATAATAGTTTTCTTGATTTATTCCATCTAAACAATAAAGAACAAGCAATTAAGAGGAGTTTTACAGAATTTATTACTCTTTCTAAAGAACAAATAGAAAGATGTGAGCAGGAGAAAGTTGTTATATTAAATAGAGAGATAACAATTAATGATGAGAAAAGGTTTGTTATAATTATTACAAACCCGCTCAAAAGAGTAAAAAAAACAATGCTTGTGGGAAGTATTTCTGATGAAACAAAAAAGATCCGGGAAAGAAAAGCAAGAGAAGAGTTAGAAATTGAAATGATAAAGATGAATAAATTAGCCACAATAGGAAAGAGAGTAGAAGGGGTTGTACATAATGTAAATTCTCCCCTAAACTCCATTCTCGGATATGCCCAGCTCTTTAAAAAGAAAATGGGAGATAATGAAGATGTGGAACGAATACTAATTGCAGCTAGAAAAATAACTAGTTATATAAAAACTCTTCAGGCAAAAATCAGGAATGAAGAAATAACAATGGTTCGTCCGATTAATGTGAATGAATTGGTTGAGCAGGAAATTGAATTTTGTAAGCATAATCTGTTTTTTAAACATGAAGTGGAGACTCATACAAATTTACAGGAAAAATTACCAGCTGTGAAGGCTGTTTATGGAGATATCAGTTCCTGTTTCACTAATTTGTTTAATAATGCTATAGACTCACTAAAAAAATCAGATACCAAGAAAATTTGGGTGAAAACATATAAAAAGAATTCCTACGTAGCTATAGAAATCAAAGATAGCGGATGTGGTATAGAAGAGAAGAATATTGACAAAATTTTTAAACCTGAGTTTACTACAAAAAAAGAGGAAAAAGGTTCCGGATTGGGTCTGGGACTTGCAATTTGTAAACGTATTGCAGAAAAATATAATGGATACATAGATGTGGAAACAAAACCAGATGTGGGAAGTACGTTTACTTTTTTTATTCCAATTTAATTTTTTCTATAGATCAAAATGAATAAAAAAGCAAAGATTTTAATTGTAGATGATGAACCGGATGCCCTTGATATTTTTGGCAGGCATTTAGGACAATCTTACCAAATTGATACATCCAATTCAGCAGCAAATGCATTAACCAAATTGGATAATAAAAATTATGATATCGTTTTAAGTGACGTTGTTATGCCGGGCAAAGATGGTTTGGAATTATTAAAAATTATTAAAGACAGATGGCCTGCAACTTCGGTTTTGATGATAAGCGGCAAATCTTCGATTGAAAAAGCGGTAGAAGCAATGAAAATAGGGGCAGATGATTTTATTGAAAAACCGGTTGAAGATTTGGATATACTCAAGATCAAAATTGATAAAGTCCTAAAAGAAAAAGAGCAACAGAAAGAAATAAAACGGCTCAAAAATATCGTGGCGACCAGCTTTGATAAAGGAAAAATCATTGGTAATAGTCCGGCAATACAGAATGTACTAAAACTTGCAAGAAGAGTTGCCCCTCTTGATACCACAGTATTATTAACCGGAGAAACGGGAGTAGGCAAAGACTTACTTGCAGAAACAATTTATAAAAATAGTCGTCGAAGAGAAAATGAGTTTGTTTCTGTGAATTGCGGTGGTTTAACAGAGAACTTGCTGGAAAGTATGCTCTTTGGTCATAGAAAAGGAGCATTTACGGATGCTATAAGAGAAAAAACCGGCTACTTTCAAGAAGCAAATCACGGCACCCTTTTCTTAAATGAAATTGCCGAAACGTCTCAAAATTTTCAGATCAAATTGCTTAGAACTCTGGAAAAAAAAGTAATAAGAAAAGTCGGTGGCGATAGAGATATACAAGTTGATGTGAGAGTAATTGCCGCAACAAACAAAGATATAAAGGAAGAAGTGGAAAAAGGTAATTTCCGCAAAGATTTATATTATCGCCTTAATGTTTTCCAAATAGATATCCCCCCCTTAAGAAAAAGGGTTGAAGATATAAGATTGTTAGCTAATTATTTTATCGAAATATTTAGTAAAAAATACCAGAAACACGATCTTAAAATTTCAGATAAAGTCATGAATATTCTGATCTCCCACGATTGGAGCGGGAATGTGCGTGAATTAAAAAATGCCATGGAACATGCAGTTGCTATAACACAAAATGATGTTATCTCCACTAAAGATATGCCGGATTATCTAATTGAAAGTAGTGAAGAATTGGCAGTAGAAAATTTATCTAATTTATTAAATTGTGACTATCCTGAAGCAAAGGATAAATTTGAAAAAAAGTACCTAAAACATATCTTATCAAAAAATAACGGTAAAGTTGCTCAAGCTGCCAAAGATGCAAAGATTAAAAGACAGAATCTATATACAAAATTCAAGAAGCACAATATTGATGTAGATGATTACAGGTAGGTTTAGTCTTCCAGAATAATCATCTTTTTTACATCCACAAATCCTTCAGTTTCCATCCTATAGAAATAAATCCCATTTCCTATATTAACTGCATTCCAGGCAATAATATGCCTTCCTGCTTCTTTTTTTCCTTCAAAAACAGTTTCGATTAATTGTCCTTTTATATTATAAACCTGAACTTTTACCTCGTTTCTTTTCTTTAGTGAAAATTCTATGTTAGTAGAGTGAGAAAATGGATTCGGAGTATTTGGCAATAATTGATTATTTAAACTTGATATACCTGCATCTGTATTTTCGGATACAACTGTTAATGAGCCATTTTCAGTATTATCCAGATAATTTATTTCATTTACCGTAAACTGAGAAAAATTTATATCTGTAGAATCTCCAATGACACCAGTTACCTCAAAATTCATAAAAGCTATTACACCACTACCAGAGTACAAATCTCCTGTTGAATAAATCCAAATGGTAGTTTCATTTTGATTATCAATAAATTGAAGCTCGTAATCTTCATCTTCTAACATACTTCCGTCCAAAGTAACTTCGTTTAATTGAACGATTCCTTCATCAAAAGAAATAGTCAAATCAGTACCTTCCAGATTAGTCAGATTTTCTACATTTATGGGAATCATTACACTGCTAGTAGAAGTGGTTGTGTCCGGAATAGAGGCAGATATATTTTTTGAATGTTTGTTGTTTACCGGTTTACTCTCTGACCAGTTTCCTGTTACATCACCCAAACGAATCCCAGTAAAATCCTGATTGTAATGATTGTAACTTAAAGAATCATATATTTTTGTGGAATTATATTCAATAGGTGGCCAATTACTACTATTTACGGAATCACTTACAAAGAGCCAGTCTTTATTTGATGCATTTAAGCTATCAATAAGTCCTATACCGTAGCGTGCTACTCTGGAGGCATCAGTGGGAGATACATAAGTATTTTGAGTTACATCAGCAGCTATGATCTGATATGAATTCAAATTGATTAATCCAATTCCATATCGTGCTATGCGAGAGGCGTCCATACTACTAAGACCACCCAGTTCATCAAATTTTTCTGCATGTGAGATATAGTTTCCGGGCGCGATACCATCAAATTGGTATTCACCATCCAGGTTTGTATAAGAGGTGATTTTTTGCTGCTCTAAGATAACTTCAGCATCTGAAATTGGCAATTCATTTTCATAATAGTAGATATTGCCCGAAATATTATAACCTGCCAGAACTTCTATTACACCGCCAGAAGTAGTTACGGGATTCTCATTTAGCTGGGCGTCAGTAAAAATAAGATCTGTACTATCAGGATTGGTAGTAGATACCTGAAATTCGGCTTGCAGTATAACTCCGGAATTATTAACGGGAGTAGCATTAGAATATATCCAGCAGGTAAAAGAATCTCCCGAGCTATTATCCATGAGTGAATAGTTCATGTTTTCCAGTATCGTATTATCAAGCGTGGCATCTAGATATGAAACGACAGTACTATCAAAAGACATACTGATTGTGACACCTTCGATCTGCAGACTGTCCGGATTGTACAGCTCTATGGGTATTGTGACCGTAGTATCTACAAATGTAGTAGTACGAGCGGGCACAGAAAGCAATTCTTCATTGTCCGGGTAGAGAGAAAAATCTATATCTTCTGTTGTCTGTCCCGGCAAAACCTCTACATTGTTAATCGTTTGTGGATAATAACCATCAAGACTTGCAGAGATATTGTAATTTCCTTGTGGCAGAAAAAGGGTGTAATATCCTGATGAATCGGGATTGGTTGTACTGGTATTTGTTGATACTGTAACATCAGTCACACTACCTGAACCACCTATAAGACTTACATTGCCGCAAACCTCACCATAATCACTATTATCGACAGTAAGGGAAAAGGGTGATTGAGGGGAGCCGATTGTAATATTATTATCAAATTGTATAGTTTCGTTGCAAGAGTAAACTTCCTCAGAAGTTTCGTCGTATATTCTAAAGCTAATTTCCTGATCTATAGTATCGCCAACTATGGTGAAATACCAGAATCCGTTATGAGAAGGTGCGGGTTCTTCCCATAAGCCAATTGCACGACAGTCATTGTTGGTGCTTGTGTGGTTTGGTCCAAATGCAGCAGCCATGTTATCTCCAGAACCAGTAAAAGAAGTATTATTATGAGTGATATCGGCTATCATAATCATTGAATATTGGGTTCCGGAAATTTGTTCCCAATCGGGTGGCTCGGCAAATAGAAATGAGGAAGAAAGAAGGAATAATATTATTAGAACTTTTTTGATCATATTTTTACCCTATTTTTTTGAACTATTAGTTGATGTGACCTTATAAAAGGATTTCTCATTTGCTATAGGTAATATCACTTGGCTACCTGAGTTGACTGATGTAACAGTCACCCAGTTGTCTGGAAATCCTGCATAAGGATCATTTGCAGTATAAATTTTTTTAGAAAAACCATCATCAACCCAGGATATTTTAACCGAATCTTTACTCGATAAAATTTGTATATTTACTTCTGAAGGTGGTAGTAGGACTTCTACGGAAAGATCAAAAGGTGTATCTAAATCTCCCAATGTAGTATTATTCTCAAATGTAATCGTTTCATTGCAATCATAGACTTCATCTGCTTCTTCTTCATAGACCTTAAATGAGATTGTATCTCCATTTTCATTTCCTACAATAGTAAAATACCAGCATCCTTCATAGGGAGGATTTGCTGTTTGCCATGTTGCTATTGCTCTACAATCATTGACACTATCAGAATGGGCAGGACCAAAAGCCGCTGCCATATTATTTCCGGAGCCCAGTAAGGTATCATTATTAATTGTAATATTTGCTATCAGAATCATAGAGTATTGGGTTCCGGTTATTTGTTCCCACGAGGGTGGAGATGATAACAAACCAGATGAAATAAAAAATAAAGCAAAAACTAATATTAAAAACTTATATTTCATATAATAAATAAGCTAAATTCTATCATTTGATTGGATTAGTTAAAGAATTGTCCTAAAAAAATAAGGGAGGAGTAAAAACCCCTCCCTTCGTTAATTTATCTACTCAAGTTTTAATAATTTTTGAGTTTCACTATGTTTATCAGTTTCAATTTTGTAGAAATAGATACCATTTTGCAAAGGTCTATTTCTGTCATCAGTACCATTCCAATTGTGAGAGTGACTACCAAAATTTAAGGTTTCATTAACCAGTGTTTTTACTCTTTGACCCAGAATATTGTAAATAGTGATTTTGACATGAGAATCTTGAGAAATGTTATAACTTATTGAGGTAGAATTTTTAAATGGATTAGGACGAGAAGGATAGAGGGTAAGTTGATCTATGTCAGAATCTATATTTCCTTTAGATGAAACTGTAATAGGATCACTCATAGAACCAAGAATTGTGTCTTTTTGATAATTGATTGTCTCTATACTTGTGAATGTCATATCACTATTTCTATCATAAACTTTAAAGAAGAGCTCATCATTATCAACATTGTCTACAATAGTGAAATACCAGAAACCATTAGTGTATTTACCAATAGAGCGGCATTTACCATTTTTATCAAATACACCAGCGGAGAAGTTTTCAGAGTTATTAACTGGAGTTTCACCGATTTTGATATCAGCTATGGCAACCATATTTGATGTAGTACCTTCCAGAAGTTTCCAATTAGCAAAATTAGATTCAGGCTTTTCTTGAATTGGTGTATTTTTATCATTACTTGTTATTAGAGGATATGTTAATGTTCCACTACTGTTCATGCAAAGCTTGTAGCCAGTACCAGGAGTCATGTGAGTAAGGTCGCCTATCCAACCGCCATCGTTTATAGCTGATTTAGTTTGAGTTTTAATAATACTAGCATTTCCACCTATACTTTGAAGAGCTTCGGAAAGAGTTAAGGATTCGTAAGGATAGTAACTTATCCAGTTCCAGTCAGCATCTAGAGATATAGAATTTATTACTGGATTTATGGCTTCGCCAGAATGTGAGAAATTATAAGAAGTGCTATCATCAAACATTTGAACAAGGTAACCATAGTCATATTCTATTGTATCTAGATCTCCAACCCATCCGGTACCCATGAAATAAGTTGCTGAGATGCCATTAGTTTTTACCTGGTGAATATAATCCGGAGTGAGTGAAGAAAATGTATTGTCAATCGATTTATCTGCTGCATTAAGATTAAAAGAGATCCAGTTCCATCCTTCTCCACCACTACCTAAACTATAATGATTCTCGTGTACAGGAGAGGGGATAGTAAAATCCATTGCAGACATATCGCAGCTGTCAGGGGAATCATAAAAAATAATGGATTCATTACAACTATGTATGCTATCTGTCTCTGAGTTAAATAATTTAAATCCAATATTTTCTGTACCTGAGTTGTCATCACTTACAATGGTCATATGCCAGTAGCCATCAAGGTTATAATAATTATCCCAAAGGGGGTGATTCCCTGTTTTCCATTCAGCTACACCTCTGCAGCTATCTCCTACGAATGCCGCTAGATAGCTATTGGGATTGACGCCCTGGACAAATTCACCATCAAATGTGCTGGTGGCATAAAGAATCATATTATATTGAGTTCCGGATTGTACTTCCCAATTTACAAGCTTAAGAGTATCAACATTTGTGGTATCTTGATAGTTACATTCAATATCGGATATTGAGGCGGAGGTATAACCATCTTTTGTTGCAGTTAATTCACGAATTCCGGTTCGAGTTGTAATACAAAAATAACCATTAGCATCTGTAGTTGCTGTTGCTGTATCAACAGATACTATAGCAGATTCTAGTGGAACAGAAGGAGGTGATTCTTTACCTTCATAAACATAGCCGTCAATATAACTTTCATATATAATCAGTTGTAATTCAAAATCAATATTTTCAGTTTCGTCACCAGGATTAACAGGTACATTGGTTCTGGTT
>JAGXLO010000003.1:58846-63630 GCA_018334695.1 Candidatus Cloacimonadota bacterium | reverse complement strand
AACATTATTTTGTTTATTTTTTCAATTTCAATATTTCCTTTATAAAAAAATTTCTCTATAAATTTGGCAAACTGTCCAATATCGATTTTGTAAGCTCTTATCGTATGAACAGACATATTTTTAGATTCCAGATGATTTATAAATTTTTTGATCTGCTTTTTCATGCTTTCCTAATTATTCCAGTCGATATCAATTTTATAAGGTATTTCGTCTTTTAGACCAGCTTTTTTAAAAGCATTAATCCTTAGTTTACAACTTTCACACATACCGCATGCCTTTCTAGAATTCTGATAACAGGACCAGGTTAGTCGAAACGGAGCTTTTAGTTTTTTTCCGATTTTCACTACTTCACTTTTGGCATTATGAATAATTGGAGTTTTTACTTCAATGTGTGTTTGTGGCTTTGTTCCCAGCTCGATCATTTTGTTATATTTTTCAAAAAATTCTTCTCTGCAATCAGGATATCCGGTACTATCCTCTTCCATGGCTCCTATAAAGATTGCTCTTGCCCCTACAACTTCTGCCCAGGCAACAGCAATTGCCAGCAGATTTGCATTACGGAAGGGAACGTATGTATTGGGTATTGAATCCTTGGTTTCACTATAAATTTTTATATCCTTATCTGTTAAACTGGAACCGCCGATTTGTTGCAAGTAATTGATATCTACGATCATTTTCTTTTTTACATTATAATAGTTGGCAATATCTAAAAAAGCTTTTTTTTCTCTTTTGGCTGTAACCTGTTTGTAATTTGTATGTAAGAAATAGGTTTCATAGTTCCTGGAAGCAATTGCTGCCGTAACACAGCTATCCAGTCCCCCGCTTACCAGAACAATAGCTTTTTTTTTCTTCATATCTTCTCCTATCGAAGAATTTATAAGTTATTTTAAATATTTTAAAAGTATAAATTTGACATTCAAGCTTTCTATTCAAACTTATAAGATAAGTTTAATACAGAATTATGGTCAAGAATAATAGAATAGAAAATAAAGTAAAAGAATTAACTTCAGACAAACTCTGGCTGGCTCCTTTAGCCGGTTATACAGACAGTGTTTTTAGACAAATCTGCAAAGAGCACGGCGCAGATGTGGTTGTTAGCGAAATGATAAGTGCCAATGCTTTGAATTATAGAAACGAAAAAACACTTAATCTGGCAAAATTTTCTGACGCAGAGCGTCCTGTGGGATTACAAATCTTTGGAGCTGAGCCCAAAGTTTTAGCTCAGGGTATTGAAATTCTTTTAAGATTTGAACCTGATTTTATTGATATAAATATGGGGTGCCCCATGAAAAAAATCGTAAAGACGGGAGCAGGTTCAGCCCTTTTAAAAGACAGTTTACGTCTGAAACAGGTCATTAAAGCTGCGCGAAAGATAACAGAGAATAAGCTACCTTTATTTGTGAAAATTCGTTCAGGTTGGTGCGATAGTGAAGACATCGAAAAAATTGTTAAGATAATCGAATCTGCCGGCGCTGATGCAATTGCTATACATCCACGCACCAGAAAGCAAAAATTTTCCGGCAAAAGCAACTGGGGAATAATAAAGCAGATAAAGGAATATGTTTCTATTCCCGTTATAGGTAATGGTGATATTGTGGCTCCGGAAGATGCCAAACAGATGAAAGACGAGACAGGGTGTGATTCTGTGATGGTAGGTAGAGGTGCAGTTGGTAAGCCCTGGCTTTTTAGACAGACCAAGCAATATTTATCTAGCGGCGAATATGCCAAGCTCGAACCAAAACGAAGAATTGACCTATTGCAATATCATTTTACCAAATTGAAGGTTTTTTATGGTGAAGAGCATGCTTTACGCTTGATAAGAAAATTTATTTCCGGTTATAGTAAAGGATTACGCGGAGCCAGAAAATTGCGTGGAAACTTAAACCAATGTGATTCCGCCAAAGAATTTAATAAAATGATTGCTAATTATTTACCAAATTTATAAATATGTAAAATATGGATAAAGAAAAAATTGCAGCCAAGCTCTGGCGAGCACGACACAATAAAAATAAAAAATGGTTGCTTTCAGTGGATCTGCTGGAAGAGGTTATCACCAGTGAACCAAAGACTTATAAAGCGCACAAAATTTTAAGTAATATTTACTTAAAAAAATCCATGTATCACAAGGCAAAGCAGGTTTTAAAACGAGCCCTAAAATATTTTCCAGGTAGTGATTATTTTAAATTTCAGCTGGGTAACGTATATCTTAGCAATCGAAAAAAAGCTTCAGAAGCTTTATACTGGTATCAGCAGGTCAAACATCCGTTACCAGAGCAGAAGTTTAATATGGCTGTTGCCTATCTTTACTTGAATAAACCCAAAAAATCCGTACAACTAATACAGGAAATATTTCCTTCTTTTAAGCATTATGTAAAAGCATATATGTTTTTGGGTGAGCAATACATAAAGCTCCACAAATATGAAAAAGCAATCAATATACTAAAAAAAGCTAAGTCAAATTTCCCTACTAATAAGGACGTTGTTTATCTGCTGGGAGTGTCTTATGATAAGAACGCCGAACCCCTACAAGCCTACGTAACATATCAGCAAGCAGAAAAAATGGGACATAACTCCGCAAAATTCTATAATTCATTTGCAAACTGTGCCTATAAGATTGGTAATACCGAGGAAGCTATTTCTTACTTTAATAAAAGTATAAACAAAAACGTATTTTTTACAAAATCATATATTGATTTGAGCAAATTATATATGGATCTGAAACAATTTGAAAAAGCAAAAAAATACCTTAAACTTGCCAGGAAAGTTGACCCTCTTAATATTTATGTCACACTCGCAACTCAGCGATTAAAAAGAATTTATAAGGATTTGAAAAAGAGATGAAAAAGAAAAAAACTTTATCATTATTTTTTCTGGCATTATTCATATCTTTGCTTATATGGGTAGGTATAAAATTGACCAGATTACAAACAGCAACTTTAGAAATAGATATCTCGGTAACTAATACTCCCACAGGTATAATTCCTACCAGTATTGAACCGGAATCATTTCGTCTGGTAGTGGAAGGCACAGGATTAGATTTACTTAAACTGTATTTTAATAAATTGTCCTATTATATTGACCTAAAGAACACCCATTACGGCAAAAACTATATACCCTTACGCTTGGAAAATCTTACTTTTATAAAAACTTATCATCTGGAGATTTTGCAGCAACCCGATTTTGATAATATTTTGGTTGTTATGGATAACATGACTTCAAAATCACTAAAGGTAAGACCAATTTTTTCTGATAAAGAGAGTAAAGACTTTTTTGATGAAAATTTGCTCGCACTTCAGCCCGACGAAGTCACACTAAAAGGACCCAAAAAGTTTCTTTCCAATATGTATGAAATAACCACTCAGCCCTTTAATAGGAAAAAGCATGAACAGGGTTCAAAAATTGAGCTTGACCTTCCGGAGAATGATCTGGTTAGTATTGATACCAGACAGGTAGAAATTGTTAAATTAAAATCGAAAATTGCCAGAAAGACATTTATGAATGTGCCGATTTCACATCCCGATACAGTCAAGATCTTTCCTGAGTTTGCTACAATAAAAGTTTCAGGAGAAAAGGGAACACTGGATACAGTTTCAAGTAAGGATATTAGTGTTTTTGTTGAGATGGAAGATCAGGAGAAAAACAATCTGCCGGTAAAAGTGAGATTGTTACCTGGAGTTGAACTTGAAGACCAGATTCCGGAAAGAGTTAACATTGAAGAGTAGAATGTCAAGACCACAAAAAATTCTTGCTATAGAAACCTCCTGTGATGACACCTCTGCAGCTGTGGTTGATACTAAATACAATATTTTGTCAAATATCATTTCATCTCAGGGTATTCATGAAAAATTTGGCGGAGTGGTTCCGGAGCTCGCTTCCAGAGAACATATCAAGGGTATATTACCGGTGGTTGATGCAGCTCTAAACAGAGCAGTTTGTTCATTGGAGCATATAGATGCGATCGCTGTGGCTGTAAATCCCGGTCTCATCGGTTCTTTGCTGGTTGGAGTTTCTTTTGCCAAAGGACTTGCAGCCAGTCTCGATAAGCCTTTGATTGCAGTTAATCATATTCTGGGGCATGTATTTGTGAATTTTATTGAATATAGTGATATTGAGTTTCCTTTTATTTCTTTGATAGTATCCGGCGGTCATACAGAACTTGTAAAATTCTACTCAATCGATGAATTTGACGTTTTAGGCAGAACCGTTGATGACGCTGCTGGTGAAGCATTTGATAAGATCGGAAAATTGTTGGGATTTAAATACCCGGGTGGACCTCATATTGATGCTTACGCTAAAAAGGGCGATAAAAATAAAATTGATTTCCCCCGACCTATGCTGCATCAAAATAATTATGACTTTAGTTTTAGCGGTCTGAAAACTGCAGCCTCTTTATATCTTAAAGAACACAAAATAAAAAAAGATTCAGATGAAATTTACGATTTCTGCTCTAGCTTCCAAAATGCAATAGTTGATGTTCTTTTTCAGAAAACAATTAAAACCATTAAAGATAGTTCACTTAAAAATCTTTTGCTGGCAGGAGGCGTAGCAGCCAATTCTCAGCTCAGGAATAGATTTGAACGATATTCCAAAAAAGATAAGATAAAATTATATATACCATCAATCAAGCTTTGTACGGATAACGCAGTTATGATAGGTGCTGCTGCAATCCAAAAATTGAAGAAGAAAAAATTTACAAGCATGAAAATTAATCCTTCTCCCACGAAAGGTATTAGAAGTTTATGACCCTTGTTTATATACTTTTTATCCTGCTTTTACTTTATGCA
>JAGXLO010000003.1:52187-58114 GCA_018334695.1 Candidatus Cloacimonadota bacterium | reverse complement strand
CATATGGATACCAGATCTCAGATAGAGCAAGAAAAAAGAAGGGGGTCCAAGTGGAAGCATTATCCACTTAAGATAAAGGCTATGTCAGCTCTTGTTTTTGTCTTCTATTCTTTCCTCATTGTTTCTTTTTTTCTGGCACTCTTTGGTTCATTTTCCTGGAATATTTTTTTAACCATATTTCTACTCAAATGGTTTGTAGAATTCTTCTTTCTTTTACGGGGGGCTCTGGAATTCCGTTGCTTAAATTTACTTTTATATTTTCCCGTAGCAGAGCTTTTTCATATTCCCTATTTTATTATTTTTGGCTTGCTGGGTACTTTTTCGAATTATACCTGGAAAGATTAAATAAATACATCCATTTAAGGAAAAAATAATTGTGTAAGTAATTATGTCTGAAAAAAATAATTTAAAAGCCCTAGCTCTTTTTTCGGGCGGTTTGGATAGTATTCTTTCCGTAGAATTGATAAGAAAACAGGATATAAAAGTTATTCCGGTTTTTTTTGAATCTCCCTTTTTTAAAGCAGATAAAGTAAAAAATATCGCAAAAAAACTGGGCTGGAAAGTATTCATAGAGGAGTTAAAAAACCAGTACCTGAAAATTGTCGAAAATCCTGATTTTGGTTATGGTAAAAATATTAATCCCTGTATTGATTGCCATGCATTTATGTTTAAAAGATTGGGTGATATGCTGTCTGATTTCGAAGCAGATTTTTTGATTTCCGGGGAAGTTCTGGGGCAAAGGCCAAAATCACAAAATAAAGTTCCCCTGGCTACAGTTTCTAATGCTAGTGGTTATAAAGATTTGATTGTAAGACCGCTATCCCAAAAATTATTGCCTGATACAAAACCCATACGTAAGAGCTGGGTGGAAAAAAATAAGTTACTTGATATTAAAGGCAGAAGCAGAAAAAGACAGCAGGCTTTGGCAAAAGAATACGGTATTGATTATTTCTTGTCTACCGGTGGAGGTTGTTCACTCACAGATAGGCACTTTTGTCGCAGAGTTAAAGACTTGATGGATCATGATATGTGGACTTATAAATATGTAAAATTTCTTACCTGGGGTAGACATTTTCGGCTTGATAAAAATACAAAACTGGTTTTAGGCAGAGATGAACAGGAAAACACAGAATTGAGCAAATTGCTGGACGAAGAAATTATTACTCTAAAAGCTACTGAATATACGGGACCATTGGGAATTTTATTTAACAAAGAAGCAATTGAGAAAAGGACTTATGAGCTAAGTGCAGGAATTCTGCTGCGTTATATTACAGAAGCAGAAGGTAAAAGTATGGTTAATTTTTTTAGCGGGGAAGAAAATTTTTTGAGTATTGAAGCAAAGAAAATGAAGGACGGGAAAACTAGAAAATATTTATTATAAGAAATTTTTTATAATTTTATTAATAGTCAACCAAATATGATTATTTTCTAAGGAGAACTAATGAAAACTTTTAAAAAAAGACTAATGGATAGAGATTTGATTTTGGGAACCGTAATAACAATCCCCGCACCGGAAGTTATCGAGATATTTCGGGATGCTGGCTTGGACTGGTTTTTTATCGACCTGGAACATAGTGCAATGGGAATAAAAGAAGCCCAAATTTTAATGCAGGTTGCCGGCAAAGATTTTCCCTGTCTGGTAAGGGTTCCCTCCAAAGAAGAAGCCTGGATAAAAAAGGCTCTGGATATTGGAGCTTCCGGCATTATTCTTCCCCAGGTAAAAACTGCGGAACAAGCCAAGCGAGCGGTTAGTATGTGTAAATATCCTACTAAAGGTGAAAGAAGTGTGGGCATCGCTCGTGCTCATGACTATGGAAATAACTTTAATGAATATGTTGCTAATGCAAATCAGGAAATAGCTGTTGTTATTCAGATAGAGCATATCAATGCAGTAGAAAATATTGAAAAAATACTTCAAGTGCCCGGAATAGATTGTGTATTTGTGGGACCTTATGATCTTTCTGCTAGTATGGGAAAAACAGGTCAGACCACTGACACGCAAGTGCAAAAAGCTATTTCACGAATTACAGAAGCAACTAAAAGAGCAGATATTTCTCTGGGAATTTTTGGTGCAAATACCAAAGCAACCCAACCTTATATCAAACAAGGCTACTCCTTGATCGCAGTTGGTATAGACTCAATGCTAATAGGAAATGTGGCACAGCAAGTTGTAACTAAATTTAAAATACATAAATAAAAGATTTTTTAGAACAATTCAACCTGTAAACTCAGTATTGTTTTTTTGACAAAACTGTTAGTTGTTTTTTGCAAATTATTATTAAGATAATATATGGAGGTATTGATGTTATCAACTGATTACAAAATTAGAACTATGAATAGAGAAGATATTGATTTTGCTATTGATTTGGCTGCAAATGAAGGTTGGAATCCTGGTTTATACGATGCCGGCAGTTTTTACGCTGCTGATAGTGATGGATTTCTGGTTGGTGAATTAAAGGGAGAACCAATAGGCACTATTTCAGCAGTTAGATATGATAAAACATTTGGATTTTTGGGATTTTATATAGTTAAACCGGATTACAGGGGTCAGGGATATGGGCTTACATTGTGGAAAGCCGGTATGAAAAGACTTTTCGGCAGAAATGTGGGTCTGGATGGAGTGGTAGAACAACAGAATAATTACAGGAAGTCCGCCTTTAAGCTTGCTTATAGAAATGTACGTTATGAGGGAGTAAGTGGCGGCAGACCTTCCCGGCGTTTTCCACTAGTAGATTTGTCTAAAACCAACTTTGAAGAGTTGGAAAAATATGATAGGCAGTTCTTTCCGGCTAAAAGAACCAGTTTTCTCAAGTCCTGGATAAATCAACCGAAAAGTGAGGTGCTGGGAATTTTAGAAGATGATGAACTTGCCGGTTATGGAATGATAAGGACCTGCCGTATGGGTTACAAAATTGGACCCTTGTTCGCCGATAATCCTTATATTGCCGAAGCTCTATTTGTTTCCTTAAAAGCAAGTGTGGAACCCGGGCAACAAATTTATTTAGATACTCCCGAAGTGAATCCTAAGGCAAGAGAACTTGCTAAAAAATATGATATGGAAGTTGTTTTCGAAACTGCCAGAATGTACACCAAGGAATTTCCAGATTTGCCCCTTGATAGGATATTTGGTGTGACTACTTTTGAGCTGGGCTAATATTTCTCAACTATTATTTGATTCTCATAGTCATTATTATCAATAACAATATCGGCTCTTCGCTCAGGCTGGCAATTATTTAAATAAATTTTTTCACCGGGGATGTATCTTCTTTGATATTTTTTTATTACGGCTTCTTCACTACCGAATAATTCTAAATCTCTAATCAAGGCTCTATCTAACATAGTCTCAAATGAAATCTTAAGAAAAATAGAGAGATCCCAGAACTGATATAATTCATCTCTGTTCAAAAAAATACCGTCAAATAATATTACTGTATCACTATTTATGGGAATCCTATTCTTCATAAGTTCTGATTCGGTTCTAAAATCGTAAATACCTTCAACAATATGATTATCGAGATTTTTAACAGGATTAATAACATTCGTCTTTATGGCTTCATAATTAAAACTATCCTCAAAAAATCCCTTGGGAGAAAATTCTCCCTTTCTATATCTTTTCTCCTGGGAATTATGAAACTTATCAATGGATATTCTTACCGGCTCAAAAATATTATCAACCAGCATATATTTCTGTACTCTATCGGCAAATATTGTCTTACCGGCTGTATCAATACCGTCTATTCCTATCAACAAAGGTTTGTTTTCCTTGATATCCTTGATTCTATTAATGATAAATCTTAATATTTTAATTTTTGCTTTCATAATGGATAATTTAGTATTACTCTTGCATCCCTATGTCAAGTTTGAATCCAATAAAACGAAACTTATTGAAAAATTGTTTGACTAATATTTTCAAATTTTAAGGAATATTAATTGTAAGGAAAAAATGAATACAAAAGATCCAAAATTAATTGTACTGCAATTTAATGAATGCATCAATAATCAAAATATCCAGTGTTTAAGAAAGTTAATGAGCAGTGATCATGTATTTATTGATAGCAGTAATGGAAAAGTGGAAGGTAAAGAAAATATGCTTTCAGCCTGGAAAGAATTTTTTGAATCCTATCCTGATTATAAGAATCATTTTTCTCGAATAAAATCGAGTGATAATCTTGTCTTGATTACCGGTTACTCATCCTGTTCCCATAAACCTTTGGATGGACCGGTTATCTGGACGGCAAAAGTTGAAAATGATAAGGTGACAGAATGGAGAGTCTATGCGGATACTCCTGAAAACCGGAATAATTTGGGATTACAATAAATTATGATTAAACGAGTATGCAAATTGTTTGAAATAATTAAATTTTGACTTAAAGGAGAATCTATGAATGAAATTTTTAAAAAGTACGATTCTGATTCAGAGTATTATTTTGAAGAAGGCTGCTGGATAAATGAGTTATGGAATTCATCAAGGGATGCAGATATTTCCATAGCAAGAGTTAGAGTAAAAGCAGGAAAACAAACAGCTCTCCATCGTTTGAACAAAACCACAGAACGATATGTGATTTTACAGGGCAAAGGGGTGGTGTATGTGGGCGAAAGAGTTCAGGAGAATGTGGAGGAAAATGATGTGGTGATAATCCCGTCAGGGGCAAAACAAAGTATAAAAAATACCGGAAAAAGCGAACTGATTTTTTTGGCAATTTGTACCCCTCGCTTTACTAAATCCAAATATAAGGCATTAGAATAACAAAATTTGAGCCACTTTTGGTAAAGGTTCTAAGAAAGGGTAAACTAGTATATGAACTTCCGAATATTGAAGCAATGAGAAAACTAAGACTGCAGGATATAGACAGGCTCGATCCAGGAGTAAAGCGTCTTATAGAACCACATCTTTATCATGTATCACTAACTCCTAAGCTCTGGAATCTTAAAGAAAAATTAATAAAGAACGCTAAGAAATAGTTTTTTTCTAAATAAATTTTTTAAAATTGTTTGACTAAAAATTAATAGTAAATAGAAAATAAATTTTAGAAATTACATACGACCTGCCCTTGAATAAATTACTAATTAGAAAATTTTGGTCTTAGATAATTCGTGAAAAAATTCTGATTTAGGAAGGAAGAAGTATCATGAGTCAAAATATTTGGATTAAGTTAGATAAGACAATAGAAGACCAATTAAAATTGCAAGTAGATATTTCTTTGAATCGTCATCACGGCTTTATGCTCAAGCACGAGCTGGCGAATTGTGAAAACGTAGTGGATATAGGTACTGGGGATGGTCTGTTTCTGGCAAAAATTGCAGAAAAACATCCGGAAATAAAATTTCATGGTATTGATAATAAATCACATATGATAGAAAAAGCCGAGTCCAGGCAGCTTTCTAATTGTAGATGGACCCTGGGTGATGCCCTGGATGATGAAACTCATAATGCCCTTTCAAAAACAAATGGTATTCTGATCCGTTATTTTGTCCTGCATATGCCAAATACACGTAAAGCATTTTCACAGATTTGCGATACAATAGCAAAAGGTACAAAGCTCTGGATTTTTGATCTCGATCTTGATCATTATATCTGTGAACCGGAACAAGAAGGTTTTGTATTAGTAAAAAACATTGTTGAGCAATTTTGCGCTAATAATTCTGTAGAAATCAGCATTGGGTCTAAACTCCCGCCAATTTTAAAAGATGTAGGTTTCATAGTTAATGATATTGATTTTGAACCTTTAAATAATCAGGAGATTGAGCAAAAAAAATTTGCTGAATATGTATTCCGTGAAGCCATGCTCTACAATTACTTCTTGGGCAATAAGCCAAATTCTGAAGATATGAAAAAAATTAAACATTTTCTCTTTAATGAGATGGATAGAGACAAACATTATGTCCAATACGGAATGGTTATGATTAGCGCAGAAAAAGAATAATCA